>CALCGR010000068.1 GCA_937901025.1 uncultured Bacteroidales bacterium | reverse complement strand
TATGCAATGGCAAGTGATAGGAACACAAACCAATACCTATACATTAACCTATCCTTCTGAGGTCTCTACCGACGCCTCCCTGACTGCCATCTTAGTGAACGATACCTTGCTTAACGGATTCTTCCCTCAAGTCACCTCTTACGACCTCGTGACCGATAGCGACTTTGTCATCACCGCTATCCCTGCGAATATCACCCAACAAATAGAGATGCAACATCAAGACCAAGATATCCGATTCGTCGTGACCGCTGCGGCAGGGAATACGCAGACCTATACCGTCCGCGTCCTGCCTACCGAGTCTAATGACGCTACCTTGGCCCAACTGACGTTAGACGGAACAATGGTACCTGACTTCCGCTCGGATTCGTTTACCTATGTCGTCACCCTGCCTTCACCCCAAGTCAAAGTGGAGGAACCTATCCGACCCGATATACGGTTCTTAGCCTCCAATGCTAACGCTAAGGTCGAAGTCGAACCTGCTCCGCTAGGACAGACATCCGTCATTACCGTCACCTCACAAGACGGGGCTGTACATAATACCTATACCCTCCTCGTCGAGGCAGAACCGAGCCATAATGCTCAACTCAACGGACTGATCGTGAATAATGTTCCGCTCACAACCTTCCAACCCGATCAGTATTACTATACCCTCATCGAGGAAAGCGACGAGGTAACCGTCGTTTGGACAGCAGAAGACCATTTCTTGTCCGTTCAGCAAGTGACGGACACCCTGTCGCCGCAACTGCTCTCTACCCATCTCTATGTCACTGCTCAAGACGGCTATACCCACAATACTTATACCGTGGTCAATATGTTTAAACCCTCCGACGTGGATACCCTCAAAGCGATTTATCAAAACGTGGATATCCTCCCCGGCTTTGACCCGCAGACGATCTGGTACGAGATAACCCTCGAACCCGGTGAACGCCGCTTCCCCGACCTCGATTGGGAGATAGGCGAGAGACATCAGCAAGTGCGTATTGATACTACGTCGCAGGATACCTATCACTTGACCCGACAGATAGCCGTAACCGCGGCCGATGGACACCAAAAAGTATATACCATCCAACATAATATATGCAAATCCGCTGTCGATACCCTGCAGAACATCTTCATCAATAATAAACCCTTAGAATTGTTTGCCGGAACCGTCGAAGAATACTCCGTCTTCGTCGATAGCAACGAACAACCCGTCATCACCTTCGTCGCCGGCGATGAGTATCAGCAAGTCTCTATCACCACCTTACCCGAAATAGCCGGCATCAAAGCCCTCGATAAGGCCCTCATCATGGTCGAAGCCGAAAACGGGAACATCCGTTTCTATACCATCCACTTCCTCTTGCCGTTGGACAATAATGCCCATCTGCAAATGATCTATAAGGATGACCAACCCTTGGATAACTTCGATCCCGATCGACTGACCTATACCGTCGTCCTCGAGAAGGGTGCACCGCTGCCCGCCATCACGTGGCTCACGCAGACACTTGACCAACAAGTCTATTCCTCCACGGTAGCCGATACCACTTCCTTACTCGTCATCGCAGAGGACGGCACATCGCTGACTTATAAAATCTTCTTCCAACATAAACTGTCGCAGGTAGTCGACCTAGCCATGATCAATGTCAACGGCATCCCCATGGAGAACTTCCAATCGGATATCTACCAGTACGAGATGTTCATCGCTTACGGGCAACCTATCCCCACGCTGACCGCCGTCAAACAAGAACCCGAACAAACCGTCACCCTCACCCGCGACACCGTAGTCTCTACCGAGGGGGATACCATCATTAATGTCTTGTTCCATGTCCAAGCGCAGGATCCAACCTTCGAAAATGAATACACAGTATCCATCACCTTGGGTCGCAACACCGATGCATACCTCGTCTCGATTATGTTACGCGGAACCGCCCTCAGAGACTTCGATCCTGCGAATACGGATTACCTCGTCTCCTTCCCCGTGCATTCCGATTTGGTGGTCTTCTATACCGTAGCCGACGTGGCTTACCGGTTGTCTGACCCGCAGGCTACGGCTGTCGTGACCGAACTCGACCACCATACCCTACAGATTGATGTGCTCGCGCAAGATAAACAAACCCGACTTATCTACACCATCGCCCAGCAGATCCTGCTCGATGATAATAACTACCTGAGTGAACTCAAGGTCGGCGGACTGGATATGCCGGGTTTCACACCGGAATGGGACTTCTACACCTATTACCTCGAGGAAGGAATGACACCTCCCGAGATCACCGCTCTCGCGCAGTCTGACGAGGCTACCGTCAGCATCAATGCCAAAGCCGCCGGCGATACCTCTATCGTCGTCTGCGAGTCCGCCTCGAAGAAAGTGCGTAAGTATTACATCTATTTTGCTAAATCACCTATCAACGACACCCAATCACCCACGTCCCGCGACGTACTGCTTAAGTATGTCCCCGGCTCTACGGATATCGTCGTGGCTACTACCCGAAAGAACGTTACCTTCTGCCTCTACGACGGCTATGGTCGACTCTATGCTACCTACAAACTGCCTACCGTCAACACGAACTTCGCGGATATCGATATCGACGCCGATGGCTATGAGCATCTGTTTAACTTTAACAATGCCCAAGGCCTCCAGATCCACCTCATCCCGAATCAGTTCTACCTCTACACCTTCGTCGAGGGCAATAAACACCTCATCAAATCCGGTAAATTGTTAATGCGATGAAGATATTTGTATTAGGCCCTTGTGCCGCTGAGAGCTGTGATCAAGTCTTAGAAACCGCCGAGTCTCTCAACTCTCAACTCTCCACTCTCAACTTTATATATCGTGCCGGAATATGGAAACCCCGCACCTCTCCCTCCTCCTTCCAAGGGGTAGGGGAGTCCGGCCTACCTTGGCTTCAAGAAGTGCAGGAGCGCTATCACCTTCCCGTCGCTACCGAAGTCGCCACCCCCGACCACGTTCAAGCGGCCATGCGCGCGCATATTCCTTACCTTTGGATCGGCGCCCGCACTTCGGCTAACCCCATTGCCGTGCAAGCCATCGCCGATGCTATCTCCGCCTTGCCCTATGAGGGAAAGGCCGGGATAGAGTCTGTTCTTATCAAGAACCCCGTCAACGAAGACGTGAACCTCTGGATAGGGAATGTCGAGCGTCTGCAAGCGGCGGGCGTGAAGGTCATGGCGGTGCATCGCGGATGCAACCACACCCCTTGTTGGTCGATGGCGTTTGAACTCAGGCGTAGGATGCCGGATATCCCGCTCTTATTAGACCCCAGTCATATGAGTGGCAAGGCCGCCGAAGTGCCGGCTCTCTGTCAGTTAGCCATGGACCTCAATTACGACGGTCTCATGATCGAAATCCACGCCCATCCTGAGCAAGCCCTCTCCGATGCACAGCAACAACTCACCCCAGCCCAAGCCATCGACATCATCTCCCATCTTCACTATCGGACAGGCGAAGCCGATTTAACCGAACTTCGTTCGGAGATCGACGAAGTCGATGACAAACTCTTCTCTCTCATCGCGCAGCGCCTACAGATAGCTAAGCGCATTGGTGCCTATAAGAGCGAGCGTAACCTCCCCGTCTTGCAGCCGGAGCGGTATAACGAGATCTTACTCAAACGACTGGAATGGGCAAAAAAGAACGGCATCCCTCAGGACACCGTTCAATCTGTTATGGAAGCGCTGCATAGCGCCTCTGTTAAGGAGCAACTTACTCCTCTTTCTTAGCTTTCTTAGCGGTCGCTTTCTTAGCCTTAGGAGCTTCCTCTGCGGGAGCTTCTTCTTTCTTAGCGGCTTTCTTAGCAGGAGCTTTCTTGGCTTTCGGAGCTTCCTCTGCGGGAGCCTCTTCCATTGCAGCCTTCAGGTTAGCCAGCACGTCCAGGTCACCGAGCGTAGTCTTTTCTACCTTCGGCATCTCCGGAGCTTCTTCCTTCTTGGCTTTCTTCTCTACGGGAGCTTCCTTGCGCTCTTCCCAAGTGCGCAGGTGGCTAACGAGGATACGCTTAGCGTCGCGGTTGAACTCGATTACCTTGAAATCCATCTCGTCGCCTTGCTTAGCTTGACTCTTGTCTTCCTTAGCCATATGACGGGCGGTGCAGAAACCTTCTACGCCGTCTTCTAACGTGATGACAGCACCCTTATCGTTGATCTCTACGATCTTACCGCTGACGATTGTGTCAACGCCGTATTTAGCCTCGAGTTCTTCCCAAGGATTCTCCTCGAGCTGTTTGTGACCTAACGACAGACGACGGTTCTCTTTGTCAATCTCTAAGACTACTACTTCCATCTCAGCACCGATCTGCGTGAACTCGCTCGGGTGTTTGATCTTCTTGGTCCAACTCAGGTCGCTGATGTGTACTAAACCTTCAACACCCTCTTCGATCTCTACGAAGATACCGAAGTTAGTGAAGTTGCGAACCTTAGCGAAGTGACGGGTTCCTACCGCGTACTTAGCCTCGATGTTCTCCCAAGGATCAGCCTTCAGTTGCTTGATACCGAGGCTCATCTTACGCTCGTCGCGGTCTAACGTCAGGATGACGGCGTCAATCTCGTCACCTACCTTCAGGAAGTCGTTCGCACTGCGCAGGTGTTGGCTCCAGCTCATCTCACTTACGTGAACGAGACCTTCAACGCCTTCTGCTACTTCTACGAATGCTCCGTAATCGGTCATAACCACTACCTTACCGTGAACCTTGTCACCTACCTTCAGGTTAGCGTCAAGCGCATCCCATGGGTGAGGAGTGAGTTGCTTCAAACCTAAAGCAATACGTTTCTTCTCCTCGTCGAAGTCCAGGATAACTACGTTGATCTTCTGATCCAGCGTAACGATCTCCTTCGGATCGGAAACGCGACCCCAACTCAGGTCGGTGATGTGGATCAAACCGTCTACGCCGCCCAGGTCGATGAAGACACCGTAGTTGGTGATGTTCTTAACCACACCTTCGAGTACTTGACCTTTCTCAAGACCGGTAACGATCTCTTTGCGTTG
>CALCGR010000067.1 GCA_937901025.1 uncultured Bacteroidales bacterium | reverse complement strand
CAAAAATACAAAAAAATTTGCATATATCAAAAAAAAAGTGTACTTTTGCACGCTTTTTCGAGAAAAAGGCACACCATATTATTAACCCGAGCATGTAATTCGTGTAATTATAGCTCACAAATGAAAGCATTATGGCAACAAAAATTCGTTTGGCTCGTCATGGCCACAAAGACTACGCGTATTATCACATCGTAGTAGCCGACAGCCGCTCGCCGCGTGATGGCAAAATCATTGAACGTATCGGTTCGTACAACCCCAACCTCAATCCTATTAAAGTAGACCTCAACTTTGAGCGAGCTCTTTATTGGGTAAACGTTGGTGCACAAATGACCGACACCGCCCGTTTCATTCTCTCCGGTGAAGGTGTACTTCTGATGAAGCATCTCCAAGGTGGCGTTAAGAAAGGTGCATTCTCCGAGGAGGAAGCCCAAAAACGTTTCGCTGCTTGGAAAGCAGAAAAGGACGCTAAGAATGGTAAGATCACCAAGGGTGAGGCTGACAAGAAAGCCGCTGAAGCTAAGAAAGCCCTCGCTGCTGAAGTAGAGGCTAACAAGGCGAAAGCTGAAGCTGTAGCTGCAAAGCGCAAAGAAGCCGCTGAGGCTTTAGCCGCTGCTGCTAAGCAAGCCGCTGAAGAAGCTGCTGCTGCCGAGGCAGAGGCAAAAGGCGAAGAAGCTCCCGCAGAGGAAGCTGCTCCCGCCGAAGAGACTCCTGTAGAAGAGGCTCCCGTAGAGGAAGCTCCTGCTGCAGAGGAAGCTGCTCCTGCAGAGGAAGCTACTGCTGAAGCGTAAGGCGATTGAAGAGCCTCCGCTCTTGATCAAACACCCATCCCCATTTATTGAAATAGCGACACATGTTAACGATGTGCACTTTCAGTAAGTGGGGATTTTTGTATGACCCTTGCTCGTGGTTGTGAATAATCGTTATATCGGGAATATATAACGTGAGATAATCGCGATGAATAGTGCGCGTCAAGTCTATATCCTCCGGATACATGAAATAACGCTCATCAAAGAGGCGCGCCTTCAGCACTGCCTCTGTTCTCAAAAACATAAAACAGCCGCTCAAGTACGGCACATTCAATATCCGATCCTGTCCTAAATGCCGCAACTCGTACCGCTCATTGCGTTTTTTCATCCATGAGGCGGGCAGGAATCTGCGCCCAAATACGTCGAGCGGGGTGGGGAGTAGTTTGCATAAGTATTGCGTCTGCCCATCGGGATAAACGACGTGAGGCATGACTTGTCCCACCTCCTCGTTCTCCTCCATAAACCGGAGCAGCCGCTCCAAGTCCTCGTGGTGCACAAAAATATCCGCATTCATCACCAGATGGAAGGGCGTTTGGTACCAAATACTCTCCCGAATAGCGATGTTGTGTGCCGCCCCGTAACCAAGGTTCTTGCCCTTGTTCCAAATATACCGAACCTTCGGAGACGACTTTTCGTACTTCGTTTCCGCCGGCGAGTTATCCACGAGGTACAGTTTTCTCAGCGACGGGGCCTTAATCAGTTCCGCCACCAACGATTGGACCTCGTCCCACCGGGGGTTATATAAGACGATGGAGATATTAAACATAGATAAGACGATAGGTTAGGTAGGCGGCATAGATAAGCAGCAACACCGCTCCGTGCCAGCGCTCAATGCGATGGTTCTTACCGGCTACCATCGCCCAGATAAGGATAGAACCTAAAACCACCATCAACGCATCAATCCATAACCCCTCGTAGGCGGGCAGCGGTTTGACAACCGCACTTGTTCCTAAAATAAAGAACACATTGAAGATATTGCTACCCACGACATTACCCAAAGCGATATCCACATTCTTCTTGGCGGCGGCAATACAGGAAGTTGCCAGTTCGGGCAGGCTTGTTCCTAATGCCACTACCGTCAACCCGATTACCGCCTCACTGACGCCGGCATCAACCGCAATCTTAGTCGCTGACCGCACAATAAACTCTCCACCAACGATTAGTCCGATCAGCCCACCTAACATCAGCGCAATAGCGCGTCGAATGGTCAATGTTCCTTCAGACGAAGTAGAATTTTTTGAGGGACGTTCATTGAGCTTGGCGGTCTTAAAGGAATGTCCCATAAAAATCGCGAACCCGATAAGCAAGACCACACCCCCGATGCCGGAGATGAAACCACCGATGGTTGAGAACGAACCAAACGAACCCCAGTTGACATGCATGGGGCGAGTGTAGGTGGCAAAGAAAAGCACGAGGAAACCCGCCAAGATATTCCACGGCATATCGAAGCGGCGGCAACTCTGTTGACTGGTGATAGGATAGATGAGTGCCGCACAACCTAAGATGACAAACACGTTAATCGTGTTGCTGCCCAAGATATTCGTAATCGCCAAGTCGGTACTGCCTTGACCAACGGAAATCATGTTCACCACAAATTCCGGCATACTGGTGCCAAGAGCAACGATGGTCAAACCAATCACTAAATCACTTACATGATACCGCTTTGCCATCCCGCTGGCGCCATCCACCAGCCAGTCGGCACCCTTAACCAAGAGTACAAAACCGACTAACAAAATCGCAATCAGTGACCACGTATGTCCTAATGCTATGTCAAAAAAAGAATCAAACATTAAACAAGAAATGCATGATGTCACCATCTTGTACCAGATAGTCTTTTCCTTCAATCCCTAACTTACCGGCAGCGCGGCAAGCGGCTTCGCCGCCGAGGGCGATATAGTCTTCGTATTTGATGACCTCGGCACGGATAAACCCTTTCTCAAAATCCGTATGGATAACCCCCGCGCATTGGGGAGCCTTGCTGCCCGCCTTAAACGTCCAGGCGCGAACCTCGTCGCTTCCGGCGGTGAGGAACGTGCGCAGGTTAAGCAACGCGTAAGCGGACTTGATGAGGCGGTTGACGCCACTCTCCTTCAGTCCAATCTCTTCGAGGAACATTTGTCGCTCCTCGTAGGTCTCGAGTTCGGCAATCTCGCTCTCGATCTTGGCCGCTAACACAAGCACTTGGGCGTTTTCGCCCGCAATGGCCTGTTTGACTTGCTCTACGTACTTATTTCCGTTTACGGCGGATGCCTCGTCCACGTTGCAGACATACATCACGGGTTTGTTGGTAAGCAGGAACATCTCTTTGGCTACCGCTTGCTCCTCTTTCGATTCCAGTTCCACGGTGCGGGCCGCCTTGCCCTCGCTCAATGCCGCGTGGTATTTCTGCAGTACATCTAGGGCGAGTTTAGCTTGCTTATCGCCTCCGACGCGCGCCTGTTTCTCTATCTTTTGGATGCGCGACTCCACGGTCTCCAAGTCTTTGAGTTGGAGTTCGGTATCAATCACTTCTTTGTCGCGCACAGGGTCCACAGAGCCATCTACATGCACCACGTTCTCGTCATCAAAGCAACGCAGTACGTGGATAATAGCATCCGTCTCGCGGATATTTGCCAGGAACTGGTTACCCAATCCTTCGCCCTTACTGGCTCCCTTGACCAGACCGGCGATATCAACGATCTCCACCGTGGTGGGGATAACGCCCCGTTCGGGTTTACAGAGTTCGCCCAGTTTGATGAGCCTCTCATCGGGAACGGTAATCACACCCACGTTCGGTTCGATCGTACAAAAAGGGAAGTTAGCCGACTGGGCTTTCGAATTACTTAAACAATTAAATAAGGTCGATTTGCCTACATTCGGCAGACCTACTATTCCGCATTTTAATGACATATCAAATAGCGTTTTGCAATTTCAACTTACTGGCTTTCTCGATACGCTCTTGCGCATAGGCTTTCGTGATGACGAAGGGCGAAGCGGGGATATTGTACATGATATCAATCATGATTGTCTCTACGAGGTTCCTTAGTCCGCGGGCACCCACCTTATACTCGATGGCCTTATCCACAATATAATCCAGTGCCTCATCCTCAAAACTGAGGGCAACGCCGTCCATCGCCATCAGTTTCTGGTACTGTTTGGTGAGGGCGTTCTTGGGTTCAATAAGAATGCGGCGCAGTGCGTCTCTATCCAGCGGATGCAGGTAGGTCAAGATTGGTAGTCGACCGATGATCTCCGGAATCAGACCAAACGATTTGAGGTCCTGCGGGGCAATGTATTGCAGCAGGTTATTCTTATCGATATGTTCCGTTTGCTTGCTGGCCTCAAACCCGACCACTTGGGTGTTCATACGTTGGGCGATCTTCTTCTCTATCCCGTCAAACGCTCCGCCGCAGATAAAGAGGATATGTTGCGTATTGACATGGATAAACTCCTGTTCGGGGTGTTTGCGTCCGCCTTCGGGGGGTACGTTTACGACAGCCCCTTCGAGCAGTTTGAGCAGACCTTGTTGCACTCCTTCGCCCGACACATCGCGGGTGATGGAGGGGTTATCAGACTTACGGGCAATCTTATCGATCTCGTCGATAAAGACGATACCTTGTTCGGCCTTGGCGACGTCGTAATTCGCCTCTTGCAGCAGTCTCACGAGCAGCGATTCCACATCCTCGCCTACGTATCCGGCCTCGGTCAAGACGGTTGCGTCTACGATGGCGAAAGGAACTTTAAGCATCTTGGCAATCGTACGGGCGAGCAGGGTCTTACCGGTACCGGTCGAACCCACCATGATGATATTACTCTTTTCTATCTCGACCCCGTCCTCGTCTTTGGGTTGCAGCAGACGTTTGTAATGGTTATAAACCGCGACGGAGAGGAACCGTTTGGCTTCCTCCTGTCCGATGACATATTGGTCCAAGTACGCCTTGATGGCCTGCGGTTTAGGCAGGTCCTCGAGGTTGAGTTTATCGCCCGCCTTAGCCTCTCGAGCCAAGATGGTTTGGAGTTGTTTATAGCCATTATTGACGCAGTCAAAACAGATGAAACTGCCGTCCTCCAGACCGCCGAACATCCGACTGCCTAAGTCGCGTCCGCAAAAAGCACATTTCTGTTCTTTACGTGCCATCTTATTCGCCTTTCTTGGTGTAGATAGAGTCAATCATACCATAGGCCAATGCCTCCTTGGAACTCATCCAGAAGTCGCGGTCGGCGTCCTGGCGGATACGCTCTAAGGTCTGACCGGAATGGTCGGCAATGATCTGATATAACTCGTCCTTTAACTTCAGAATCTCTTTCGCGGTGATCTCGATATCCGAGGCTTGTCCCTGGATACCACCCATGGGTTGATGGATCATCACGCGGCTATGGGGTAAGGCGGCACGCATGCCTTTTTCGCCGGCTACGAGTAGGATGGCACCCATACTGGCAGCCATACCGGTGCAGATAGTACCCACCTTGCTCTTGATGAACTGCATCGTGTCGTAAATACCTAAACCCGCATAAACGCTACCACCGGGGGTGTTCAGGTAAATGCTGATATTGCGGTCGCTGTCCGCCGAATCCAAGTACAGCAACTGGGCTTGGATTACATTGGCGGTATAATCATTCACTTCCGTACCTAAGAAGATGATACGGTCCATCATCAATCGGGAGAACACGTCCATCTGGGTTACATTTAACTGTCTCTCCTCTAAGATCGACGGAGAGATATAATCGGCAGAGGCTTGCATCACTTTCTCTACGTGCATGGTGTTCAAGCCTTGCGCCTTGGCAAAATTTAAAAAGTCGTTTGTCATTTTCCTATTTCCTATTAAAATAAGGAGTCACGAGTATATGACTCCTTATTTATATATATACGTGCGTGTGTATTAAGCTTCGCGTTTAATTCCTTTTTTTCTATCTTGCGCCGTTTGGATAGCGTAGGAGATGCTCGGAGCGATACACATACTCGAGAACGAACCTACAACCATACCAATCAGCAGGGCGAAGACGAAACCACGAATGCTCTCTCCTCCGAAGAAGAAGATAGCCAACAATACCACCAGTGTGGACATCGAGGTCGAGAACGTACGGCTGAGCGTGCGGTTGATAGCCTCGTTGATGTTCAGTTGTTTATCGCGCTTCGGATACAACGTGATGAACTCACGCAGACGGTCGAAGATAACCACCGTGTTGTTGATGGAGTAACCGATAACCGTCAGGATAGCGGCGATAAACGCTTGGTCAATCTCCATAGAGAAGGGCATTACTTTCCAAAGGATAGCATAGCAACCCAAAACCAGGATGGTATCGTGTGCCAACGCCACAATCGAACCTACGGAGTAAGCCAGGTTGCGGAAGCGCAGCAAGATATACAGGAAGATACCGATCAGCGCGCAAACAACAGCGATGAAGGCTGCGGTGGTGATGTCGTCTGCGATAGCAGGACCTACCTTTTGGCTCTGCATGATACCTACCTCCGGATTGATCTCCGTGGACTTGAACTCGTCAAGCGTGATATTCTCTGCCAAGTAAGGCTTGCAGCCTTCGTACAGCAGGGCTTCGATCTCGTCGTCAACATTCTCGTCATTATCGTTGATCTTGAAGTTCGTAGAGATACGTACTTGGTTATCGTTACCGATGGTGATGACACGAACGGTCAGGTTCTCACCTTCGGGATTCTGTGCGGCAAAAGCATCCGTTACCGTGCTTTCAACAGTCTCCGTGTTCACAGGTTGAGCAAAACGTACCACGTAGTTGCGACCACCGGAGAAGTCGATACCAAGGTTCAGTTTACCGAATATATGAGGCTCCAAACCAAGAACACCTACAATGCAGAATACACCTGCAATGATATACCATAGGCGACGTTTGCCAATCCAATCAACCTTCACATTCTGTAAGAAGTTCTTCATGATCGGCGTGGTGAAAGGCAACTCCTTCGCGTTATCACGCTTAGCATAAGACTCTAACCATAGACGAGTCAAGAACACGGCCGTTGCGAACGACGAGATGATACCAATCATATAGGTTACGGCGAAACCTTTGATGGGGCCCGTACCGAAGATAGCCAAGATAGCACCCGTCAAGAAACTCGTAACGTTGGCGTCCCAAATAGCGGAGATAGCTCCATGGAAACCGTCTTCAATAGCCTTACGCATCTGCTTACCGGCTTTGAGTTCCTCGCGGATACGCTCGAAGATAAGCACGTTAGCATCCACCGCCATACCCATCGTCAAAACGATACCGGCAATACCCGGCAGGGTCAGAACGGCTGAGAACGAAGCTAAGATACCAACCAACAGGAAGATATTGCAAAGCAACGCAGCGTCCGCAATCAGACCAGGGATGATTCCGTAGTACAGAATCATGTAGATAAGAATCAGGATGAAACCAATCACAAAACTGATCAAACCGGCGTGGATAGCCTCTTGACCCAGCGAAGGACCAACCACATCCTCTTGGATGATACGAGCCGGAGCAGGCATCTTACCGGACTTCAACGTGTTGGCTAAGTCCTTTGCCTCTTCTACGGTGAAGTTACCGGTGATTTGGCTATTACCGCCGGCAATCTCGTTTTGTACCGTCGGGAAACTATATACGTAGTTATCCAAAACGATAGCAATCGACTTGCCGATATT
>CALCGR010000066.1 GCA_937901025.1 uncultured Bacteroidales bacterium | reverse complement strand
GGCGTCGGTTTCCGAGGGACTGCTATTAGCGCGCACGTAAAACGGCTGTCCTCGGGAGATATAAATCTGTGAGAGATAAAAACTAAAACAAACGACTAATAACTAACGACTAACCACATATGAAAGGAATCATTTTAGCCGGTGGCTCTGCCACCCGTCTGTATCCGCTTAGTAAAGCGATTAGTAAACAAATCATGCCGGTCTACGACAAACCGATGATCTATTATCCGCTCTCGTCCCTGCTGCTTGCCGGGATAAGAGACATCCTGATTATCTCTACTCCGCGCGACCTGCCGATGTTCCGGGAACTGCTCGGCGACGGCTCTAAGTTAGGCATCCGCCTTAGCTATAAGGTCCAACTCGTACCCAACGGCCTGGCCCAAGCCTTCGTGCTCGGTAAAGAGTTCCTCAACGGCGAAGCCGGATGTCTCATCCTCGGCGATAACCTGTTCTATGGTCAGGGCTTCCGCCAGATGCTTCAGTCCGCTGTCGCTACCGTCGAAAAAGAGGGTGGGGCATGTATCTTCGGTTACGAGGTCAGCGATCCTCGCGCCTATGGCGTCGTGGAGTTTGACGAAAACAATAACGTGATCTCCCTCGAGGAGAAACCCGCTGAGCCTAAGTCCAACTACGCTGTGCCCGGACTCTACTTCTACGATAGCTCCGTCTGCGCCAAAGCCGCTGCCTTACAACCCTCCGCTCGCGGCGAGTATGAGATTACCGACCTCAATAAGGTCTATATGAACGAAGGACAGTTGCGCGTACAACTCTTCGGTCGCGGCTTCGCATGGCTCGACACCGGTAACTGCGATAGCCTGCTCGAGGCAGGAAACTTCATCGCTACCATCCAGAACCGACAAGGCTTCTATGTGGCTTGCATCGAAGAGATATGCTGGCGTAACGGCTGGATATCCTCCGATCAGCTCCGCGCCCTCGGTAACGAAATGTCCAAAACCGCTTATGGTCAATACCTCATTAGACTAGCAAAATAATGTCTTATAGCGAAGCGGTCATACAGCGAAGCGGTCCTACAGCGATAGCGGTCCTACAGCGAAGCGGTCTTACAGCGATAGCGGTCTTTGTCATCGCGCTTGCGCTGAGCGCGTGCACGATAGCCCCGCAACGGCCGAGCCAGCGCTCGGACGAGACCCCTGTACCCGATTCCGCACTGATGATGCAGGTCGAGGCACATCGGATGCTGGCGCAAGCGGCCGACGCTCAGCTCGTGGAGTATATCCGCCTCCATCCGGGACACTGGTTCGCACAAGAGGACGGCTCGTGGGTCTTAGACCCTAACCCCGACCCTTTCCCTCATAGGGCAAGGGAGATAGGAGAACAATCGGTTGCTTTGCACATGGTGGTGCGCGACTTGCAGGGGAACTTATTACTCGATGAACAAAAAGAGTATAGGTTAGGCCATTGCGAATTACCCGAGGCCGTAGAGAATACTCTAAACTCTACACTCTCAAATAATCGTGCCCTTGTTGGGCTAAGAACTCTAAACTTAATAATCCTCGCCCCCTACTACGTCGCCTTCGGCTCCCAAGGCACCGACGCCATCCCTCCCTATACCAACGTAATCATTGAAATAGAATTATTATGAAAAAAATCGTATTACTCTTAGGCGTTTTCATCTCGTTCGCCCTCCTCACTTCCTGTCAGGGCAATACCTATGCCAAACTCCTGCAAAAAGAGAAGGACAACATCAAGACCTATATGTCCGTTCACGGCTACGAACCTTTCGAAGCCGACGAACTCGACGATAACTACAACTGGGCAGCCAACCCTAACGCGTGGTATAAAGTCAAAGGCTACGACTACTTCTATTTCCGGCTCGATAAACCCGGGGATAAAACGAAAAAACCACTCGTCGCCAGTGAGACCGTCGTCGTGCGCTATCGCCAATATACTCTGACCGAACCCTATGACACCGCGTCGTTCTGGACCACCCTCAATGCTCCCGCACCCGTGGAGTTCGCCTATCTCACCGACCAAAACGCGGCCTGCACCGCTTGGCACGTAGCTATGGGCCTCATGAAGTACCCCAATGCCGAGGCGCGAATCATCTGCCCCAGTAAACTCGGTTTCTCGTCCGAACAAAACTCCGTCACGCCGTATGGCTATGACCTTAAAATGACAATCAAACGCTAATGGAAATACTTATCACTAACGACGACGGCTGGGGAGCCAAAGGCCTCATGACCCTCGTGACCCTCATGGAACAGTTCGGACACGTCACCGTGGTCGCACCCGGCACCGCGCAGTCCGGCAAGTCGAATGCCATCACCTTCGATAACCTCCTGATGAACTGCGTCGAACAAACACCCAACCGTACTGTCTATATGACCAACGGTACCCCCTCCGACTGCGTCAAACTCGCCATCCATATCGTCTATGGCGGACGTAAACCCGACCTGCTCGTCTCCGGTATCAACCACGGCTCTAATGCCGCCATCAATGTCATCTATTCCGGCACCATGGGCGCCGTGTTCGTGGGCGCAGAAAATGGCATCCGCTCCCTCGGACTCTCCATCGATAGTTACGACCCCGATGCCGACTTCCAATATATGCTCCCTTATGTCGAACAAGTCGTTAAGGATATCCTTGCCCTCAAGTCCGTCCCTTACGGTAAGTGCTGGAATATGAACGCTCCCGTAGGACCGGTCCAAGGCATTCGCCTTACCCGACAATGTCAGGGCTATTGGAACGAGGAGGTCTCTACCCATACCGACGAGGAGGGCGGTACCTACTATAAACTCGGAGGGGCGTTCTGTAATCAGGAACCCGACGCCGACGACACCGACGAATGGGCCCTCCACCACGGCTTCATCGCCCTCACCCCCTCCACCATCGACACTACCTGGAAAGGATAGCGACCGGGCAAAGCCCTGAAAGACCGCAGGCAAGCCTGCTGAAAGACCGGCTACGCCTGTAAGACCGGAGCGAAGCTCCTGAAAGATAATCGTACAGCGTAGCGGTCCTACAACGAAGTGGTCCTACAGCGCAGCGGTCATACAGCGAAGCGATCAAAAAAATAATATATTATGAGCTTAGTAAAATCAATCTCCGGCATTCGCGGCACCATCGGTGGCCGCGTAGGTGATGGCCTCGACGCCGTCAATATTGTTCGTTTTACGGCTGCTTTTGCGGTCCAACGCGCACAAGCCCAATCCACATCCCGCCCCCGCATCGTCGTCGGACGCGATGCCCGTATCTCCGGCCCGATGGTCGACCAGCTGGTCACCGGTACCCTCATGGCCATGGGCTGCGATGTCATCAACATCGGCCTCGCCTCTACCCCTACTACCGAGATGGCGGTCATCGGCGAACATGCCGACGGCGGTATCATCCTTACCGCCAGCCATAACCCCAAACAGTGGAACGCACTCAAACTCCTCAATAACCTCGGGGAGTTCCTCACCGATAAGGAGGGTAAAGAGGTCCTCTCCATCGCTGAGCGCGAAGACTTCACCTTCGCTGAGGTCGATAACCTCGGTACCGTCACTACCAAGGACTACCTGCCCTACCACGTGCAAAAAGTAACGGAACTCAAACTCGTCGACATCCCCGCCATCACCAAGGCGAACTTCACCGTCGCCATCGACTGCGTCAACTCCGTCGGCGGACTCGCCATACCGGCCATCCTCAAAGCTCTCGGAGTCAAAAACATCATCGAACTCAACTGCACCCCGAACGGACAGTTCCCGCATAATCCCGAACCATTGCCCCAACACCTCACTCAGATAGCCGACCTGATGAAGACCGGCAAAGCCGATGTCGGTTTTGTCGTTGACCCCGATGTCGACCGACTCGCTATCATCTGCGAAAACGGCGAGATGTTCGGCGAGGAATATACCCTCGTCTCCGTAGCCGACTACGTGCTCTCGCACACCCCCGGAAACACCGTCAGCAATATGTCCTCTACCCGTGCCCTGTCGGATGTCACCCGCGCTCACGGCGGCTCGTATTCCGCTTCCGCCGTAGGCGAAGTCAATGTCACCACCGAGATGAAGGCTACGAACGCCGTCATCGGCGGCGAAGGTAACGGCGGCGTCATCTATCCTGCGGCCCACTACGGACGCGATGCTTTGGTAGGTATAGCACTTTTCCTTAGCCTCATGGCCCATAAGGGCATGCGACCCGGCGAACTGCGCCGGACCTATCCTAATTACTGCATCTCTAAGAACCGTATCGACCTCCAACCCTCTATGGATGTCGATGCCATCCTCGCTAAAGTCAAACAGACCTTCGCCTCCGAGCGCGTCAGCGATAAGGATGGTGTCAAGATCGACTTTGCCGACGGCTGGGTCCACCTGCGTAAGTCCAATACCGAACCTATCATCCGCGTTTACTCCGAAGCCGCTACCATGGACGAAGCCAACGCCCTTGCACACAAAGTTATGGATTTAATATGAAAACGAAATTTTTAATCAAACTCAACATCCTATTGGCAGCGATCATCACCCTGCTCATCGGATGCAAAACCCAACAAGTCAA
>CALCGR010000065.1 GCA_937901025.1 uncultured Bacteroidales bacterium | reverse complement strand
CGGTTCTTTGTCAATGAGATTATTCGCGAGAAGATCTTGCTGCAC
Organism: uncultured Bacteroidales bacterium; assembly: GCA_937901025.1. Classification (GTDB taxonomy): domain Bacteria; phylum Bacteroidota; class Bacteroidia; order Bacteroidales; family Paludibacteraceae; genus Colicola. Next base: position 9,643 of record CALCGR010000065.1, on the reverse strand, counting down.
TACGATAAGGAGATTCCCTACTCCGTGGAAGTGGAGGTAGAGAGTTTCAAAGAGGAGGAGCCAACAGAGTCGCACCCGAAGGGGATGATTCGTATTGGTGCCGTCATCTATGTCGAGCGCGATTCACAGAAAGGTATTATCATCGGCAAGGCGGGTACGGCACTCAAGAAGATTGGCACCGAGGCAAGGCAAGATATCGAGACCTTCTTCGATAAGCCGGTGTACCTGCAACTCTATGTGAAGGTCGATCCCGACTGGCGCAGTAACCAATCCCGCCTCAAACATTACGGGTACGATATTAACTAACAAAAAAAACCTGCGAGATTCGCAGGTTTTTTTATTTTACCACTCAAGGAGGACTTTGCCACATTGGCCGCTGACCATAACGTCAAAGCCTTTCTGGAAATCCTCGAACTTAAAGCGATGGGTGATGACAGGACTGAGGTCCAATCCGCCTAGGATCATCTGCTCCATCTGATACCAGGTCTCCCACATGCGACGGCCGGTGATACCCTTAATCGTCAATGCATTGAAGATGATATCCGACCAGTTGACTTGGGTATTGGACGGCAGGATACCGAGTTGGGCGATGTTCGAGCCTTTGTACATATGTTTGATCATGTCGTTGAAGGCTGCCGGTGCACCCGACATCTCGAGTCCCACGTCAAAGCCGTGGATGCCGAGTTGTTTCATGGCGCCTTCGATGGTCTCGCCCTTGCTGCCGTCCACGGTGATGGTAGCGCCCATCTTCTTGGCAATCGCCAAGCGGAGGGGATTGATATCGGTAACGACGATGTTCTTTGCTCCGGCATAGCGGCAGATACCTGCTGCCATCGTGCCGATGAGTCCGGCGCCGGTAATCAGTACGTCTTCACCCAAGACAGGGAAAGCCAATGCGGTATGGGTAGCATTACCGAACGGGTCCATGATTGCCGCAAAATCGTCCGGGATGCGGTCATTGAGTTTGACCACATTCGATTCGGGGATAGTGACATATTCGGCGAAGCAGCCATCCTTACCCATGATTCCCACGGAGATGGTGTTTTCGCAGACGTGTCCCATGCCACGGCGGCAGTTGCGGCAGTGACCGCAGACGATATGTCCTTCCGCGGTGACGCGTTCGCCCACTTTGATGTTTCTTACACCGGCACCCACTTCGGCGACAACGCCCACGAACTCGTGGCCCATCGTATAGGGCGGAGTGCAATGCGACTGGCTCCAATCGTCCCACTTATACATATGGAGATCGGTACCGCAGATAGCGGCTTTCTTGACTTTGATAAGAACGTCGTTGACGCCCACTTCGGGCATTGGGACATCTTCCATCCAGATGCCCGGTTGAGCATAACGTTTGACTAAAGCTTTCATTTCAGTACTCCTAATTGTTTACCAACTTTAATGAAGGCATTGACGCCTTTATCCAATTGTGCTTGTGTATGGGCTGCGCTGAGTTGTACACGGATGCGTGCCTGTCCTTGCGGGACGACGGGATAGTAGAATCCGGTAACGTATATGCCCTCTTGTTGCAACGCCGCAGCGAACTCCTGGCTCAAGCGAGCGTCATAGAGCATAACCGCGCAGATAGCGGACTGGGTAGGTTTGATGTCGAACCCGGCGGCTTTCATCTTCGTGACGAAATACTCGGTATTCTGGTGCAAGCGGTCTTGCAAGGTGTTATCGCGGGTGAGCAGTTCGAAGGTCTTGATACCTGCCGCTGCGATCATCGGCGGGATAGAGTTCGAGAACAGGTACGGACGGCTGCGTTGGCGTAGGAGGTCGATGATCTCCTTACGACCGGTGGTGAAACCGCCGACCGAACCGCCAAAGGCTTTGCCTAAGGTACCGGTGATGATTTCCACTTTCCCACGAAGGTTATAGAGTTCGGTCACACCGTGACCGGTCTTACCGACGACGCCGGCGGAGTGGCTCTCATCAACCATAACGAGGGCATTGTATTTCTGCGCCAGTTCGTATATCTTATCGAGCGGGCAGACATTACCGTCCATCGAGAACACGCCATCGGTAGCGATGATTCGGAAGCGTTGTGCCTGTGCGGCTTTGAGTTGCTCTTCAAGGTCCGCTACATCGCCGTTCTTATAGCGATAGCGAACGGCTTTGCATAAGCGAACGCCATCAATGATAGAGGCGTGGTTGAGCGCATCGGAGATGATGGCATCCTCCTCAGTGAGGAGCGGTTCGAACAGCCCGCCATTGGCGTCAAAGCAAGCCGCATAGAGGATGGTATCCTCGGTCCCGAAGAAAGAGGAGATGGCTTGCTCGAGTTGTTTATGGGTGTCTTGGGTACCGCAGATAAAGCGTACCGAAGCCATACCGTAGCCACGGGCATCCATCTTGTCCTTGGCCGCTTGGATGAGTTCCTTGTTGTCGGCGAGGCCAAGGTAGTTATTCGCGCAGAAGTTAATCACATCCACCCCACCCTCTACTTGGATAGCAGAGGATTGGGGGGTGATAATGATTCGTTCGTTTTTATAGAGTCCTGCTTCGCGAATATCTTGAAGCGTTGACTGTAAGTGCTTTTGAAATTGAGTATACATGATCTAGTGAATCTAGTTAGTCTAGTAAATCTAGTTTATCTAGTGAATCTAGGATTTTAGAGGATACCTTGTTCCAGCATCGCTTGAGCAACCTTCATGAAGCCGGCGATGTTAGCACCCTTGACGTAGTCGATGGTGCCGTCGGGTTGGGTACCGAATTTAACGCATTGTTCGTGGATGGAGCGCATAATCGAGTGCAGACGTTCGTCCACTTCCTTGCCGTCCCACGAGATGTGTTCTGCGTTTTGGGTCATCTCCAATCCGGAGGTAGCCACACCACCTGCGTTGACGGCTTTGCCCGGAGCAAACAGGAAGCCCGGAACGGATTGGAAATAATGGATAGCGCCGGGTTGGCAACCCATGTTCGATATCTCGCAGCAGCACCAGGTGCCGTTCTTCACGAGTTCGCGCGCATCCTCTTCGCTCAGTTCGTTTTGGAAAGCGGACGGCAGAGCGATATCGCATTTAACGGACCAGGATTTCTTACCGGGGGTGAAGACGGCTTTACCGGGGAACTTATCGGCCATATCTTGTACTTTATTGCGGTTGGAAGCACGCATGACGAGCATATAGTCAATCATCTCTTTGGTGATACCGTCTCTGATTTCGCACACACCATCAGGACCGGAGACGGCTACCACTTTAGCGCCGAGTTCAACGGCTTTGGTAGCAGCACCCCAAGCCACGTTACCGAAGCCGGAGAGGGCGATGGTCTTTCCCTGTATGTCTTTGCCTACGGTTTCAAGAACATGCTGTGTGAAATAGAGGGCACCGAAGCCGGTGGCTTCCGGACGGAGGATAGAACCGCCCCATGTCATACCTTTACCGGTCAGCACACCCGTATGATATTGTTGAGCGAGTTTGGAATACATCCCGTTGAGGAAACCGATCTCGCGTCCGCCTACGCCTACATCACCGGCAGGGATATCCTTATCGGGACCGATGCAACGCCAGAGTTCGAGCATGAAGGCTTGGCAGAAACGCATAATCTCTGCGTCCGATTTGCCGACGGGGTCGAAGTCTGAACCGCCCTTACCGCCACCCATAGGCAAAGTAGTGAGAGCATTTTTGAAGGTTTGCTCAAAGCCCAAGAACTTCAGCATAGAAGGAGTCACGGCTTTGTGGAAACGTAAACCACCTTTGTAGGGGCCAATGGCGGAGTTGAATTGAACGCGGTAACCGAGGTTCGTCTGAACCTTACCGGCATCGTCAATCCACGTCACGCGGAACGTATAGATACGTTCGGGTTCCACCATGCGTTCGACAATCTGTGCTTTTTCGAACTCAGGGTGTTGGTTGTACACGTCCTCAATGGAATTGAGAACTTCTTCAACGGCTTGCAGGTACTCTGCTTCACCGGGGTGCTTAGCAGCTAATTGCTGCATGATCTCAGCAGTTTTCATAGTGAATGAATTAAACAAATATAAAATGTTGTGCCTTTATTGGAGGTTTGAAAACGTATTTTTCCGTCGCAGCCATCGATGATGTTCTTTGAGATGGCGAGCCCCAAGCCCGAACCGGCAGACTTGGTGGTGAAGTTAGGGGTAAAGATTTTATCCTGTATATCCTCCGGGATACCGGGTCCGTTATCGGAGAAACTGATCTCGACCTCTTTTTCTTTTTGGGTCAGTCGAACGATGATATCTCCGTCTTCCCTGTTCTCGAGGGCTTGTAAAGCATTCTTGATGATGTTCGTAAACACCTGCGATATCTGTTCGTCATCGGCGAGGGCCATAACGCCTTCGTCAGGACCGATGTATCGAACGGGAATCGTCTCGTTAGCGAACATCGCAATGACGGCCGACAGTTTGGCTGCCACATCCACGATAGAGGTCTCCACTTCGGGCATCTTGGCAAAGGTGGAGAACGACTGGGCGATATGGCTCAAGTTATCTATCTGTTGAACGAGCATCGTAGTGGACTTACTAAAATACTCATCAAAACGTTCGGTGCCCTTGGTGCGTTGGAGTTGTTGAATGGTCAGTTTCATGGGCGTCAACGGGTTATTGATCTCGTGTGCTACTTGTCGGGCCATCGTTCGCCAAGCGCCCTCGCGTTCGGAGCGGGCCAATCGACGGGTAGAGCGTTCCAGTTCGTCCACCAGTTCGTTGTAACGTTTGACGAGTTCGCCCACTTCGTCGTTCTTATCATATTCGATGTGGTTATCCGTTTTTCCCAACCGGTAGTGGCGCATCTTATCGGCTATCTCCTCGAAGGAGGAGGTAAGGGAGCGCGCAATCCATAGGGAAGCGATGAGGGCCAAGATAAGGACGATTAGGTAGACGGGCAACAGGCGCGCCAGATAGTTATCTATCTGCTCCAGCAGTTCGTTGTAGGAGATAAACGAGGGCACGGAGATATAGCCTATCTGCATAAAACTGCCGTTATAGAAGGGGATATAACCCACCAAGTATTTGAGGTCGCCCACTTGTTCTTGGGCGGTCACTATCGGTTTCAAGGAGAAGAATGGTTCCGGCGGCACATGACGGCTCATGATCCCGTGATCAAAGAGGATGGGCGTAGAGGTACCCAACAGCATGCCGTTCATTCCGTACACATTGATATCAGTCTCGTAGGAGATACTGAGGTCGCGCAGGTCGATATTGAGTCCTTGGGTGTTTTGTTCGCTCAGGCGCACGTCCCAGAAGTACATGTTTTGCAGGGCGGACTGGACATAACGGCACTTAGCTTCGATGGCCATCTGCTGTCGTTGGGCGCTATTGCGCTGAACGTAGATGATGGTCATAGCGAAGATATAGATGAAACTCACGAACAGGAGGGCAATCATCGTATATTGGAACTTCGTGGAGAGTTTGAGGTTCTTGAACCCGTGGGCCCGCACGAGACCGAGGATACCGACGAGTAGGAGGATGACAAATAGCGCAAGGGTGAGAACGAAATACGTTCGCGTCCGGGCTTGGGAGCGTGTACTGTCGCCGATGCCTTTCTCCGCGAGGAAGGCGTCCAGAGCCTCATCCTCCTCTTCGACGCGGGTCACGCGTTCGAGGGAGCAGATGAACCTGCCTTGATTAGAGAAGAGGTTGTAGGTGCCCAGTTGCGGATTGAGTTCCCATGCCTCATCGCCTTTGAAGGGCGGGAAGAAGACATTGTGGAAGTGCTTATTCTCGCTGGGGTAGTTATATTTGATAGGGATAATCGTAAGGATATGGTAGGAACCGGCTCGCGTCCATTTGCCTACGGTGTGGGCATTGGTAAAGGCTACGTAACACCAGTCGCTATCGTTGGTTACTTTGAGAGACTCGGCGGCGAGGCGGTGGTCCGACCAATAGACCATTTGGTAAGCATCGAAGATGAAGAACTGCACGCCGTCACTCTGCCGCGCCACTTGGCGGAGGGAGTCTATCTCGCCTAAGCCGATGGCGGAGATGATGAGCTCGGTACGCTCATCGGCATAGTTCATTCGCTGAAGGAGGGTAGATTGAAGGTTTTTGACTTCGTGCGCGGGACGACAGCCGACCAAAATCAATGAAAAAAGAACTATTTTAATGATTTTTTTCATTTTCGCTTGCAAAGTTACAAAAAATTTCTTACCTTTGCAAAAGATTTTGAAGATTTTTAAGCAATAATGGGTATTTTTTCACTTTTATCAGCACTTTTCACTTCCCTTCTCTTGGGATTTTTGATGATTTTGGATCCCTGTACGTTATTCACCTCGATTGCTGCCATCGGATATATTGACCGCGAGTTGCAAAATCGCAAGCGGGTATTGATTACGGGCTGGATGTTTGTGATGGGTAAACTGGTTACCTATGTGCTGCTGAGTATTCCTTTTATTATGGGCGCGCATACGGAGGGCATTCATCAGTTTTTGGAGCAATGGGGAGAGCCTCTGCTCGCTGCGTTTATGCTGATTTGCGGTGTACTGTTGCTTTTCAGCGGTCACCATCATCACGACCACGACCACGGGGTATCCAAGTGGTTGCAAACCGTGGACGATAAGAGCAGTTGGCTTTGGGCGTTTATGTTAGGTATCTTCTTTGCGATTGCCTTCTGTCCGCATCGTTTGATGTATTTCTTCACGATGATTGAGATGTCGGTGAGTCTGGAGAGTGCCTGGACGTGGGTGATGCCGGTTGTGTTCGGATTAGGAACGGGATTGCCGATTATGATTTTGGCTTGGTTGATTAGTTATAGTGCGGTAAATACAGAGGTCTTGACGAAGAAAGTGCAGTCGTTTGAGAAATGGTTCCGCTATGCGTGTGCCGTTCTCTTCCTGGGTTTTGGCATTTATCTTGTTATTGAAAATGTATTAGAGCATGTTTCGATTTAAGCAATTCGAAGTTCAAGACGACGATTGTGCCATGAAAGTAGGCACCGATGCCGTTCTGTTAGGAGCCTGGGTGGGCACTCTAAACTCTAAACTCTCCACTCTCAACTTTTTAGATATCGGAACGGGGAGCGGTGTGATTGCTTTGATGTTAGCCCAGCAGTTTGCCAAGGCTCAGATTACGGGGATTGACATTGACGAGACCGCGATACGGCAGGCGCAAGCGAATTTTGCTAAGAGTCCTTGGTCTGAGCGCCTTTCAGCACAATGTATCTCATTACAAGAATTCACCCCACACCCCTACACCCCTACTCCCCTACTCCCCTACTCCCTTATCACGAGCAACCCTCCCTATTTCCGTTCCTCGCTGGCTTGTCCCGACCCGACTCGTCATCAAGCGCGGCATACGGACACCTTGAGTTATGATGAACTCATTCGTTGCAGTGCGGTGCTGCTGGCTCCCGACGGGGTCTTAGCACTGGTGTTGCCGGGGGAGGCACAAGAGGATATACTGACCTTGGCGACAAGGGAGGGATTATATCCATGGCGGTTGACCCATGTAGTGACGAGCCCCAATAAGCCGGCCAAACGCATCTTGATTGCCTTGACGAAAGAGAAAAGGGAGATGGAGGAAGATACACTCGTCTTGGCTCACGATCATCCGATGTTTAAAGCGTTTTACTTATGAAATGGTTACTGATTTTACTCATTGACGTTTTTTATATCACGTCCACGAATGTGGTAACGGATAGCACTTTCAATGCTTCGCTAAGCGAGAAAGAGGTAGCGCATCTCCAACGGGAGAACGGCTATATCCGTAAGGTCTTAGGGGATTCGTTTACGGTTTATGCACCGCTCTATCATCAGTTTACGTTGGAGGCCATCTTGGCTTCGCCAAAGCAGTTTGATTCCGCCTATGCGGTAGCCAAAGAGGATATTCTTCAACGCTTTGACGAATATATCAGTACCCTACCCGATGACCGGCCGTTTTTTGTGATGGGATTTAGTCAAGGAGCAATGCTTATTCGCGATTTGCTCAAAGCGATGCCGCGTTCTGTTTACAGACGCTGTTTAGGAGCGTACATGATGGGATATCGGTTGGATCGAAAAGAGGTGATGCATCCTCGTTTGCGTCCCGCCAGGTCGGCTACGAAGGGATTGGTGGTGTCCTATAACTCCGTGACGGACCCACGGTTAGCGTGGCCCTTTGTGAGCAAGGGTGCCGCGACGTGTATCAATCCCGTGAATTGGGTGACGACGCCGGAACCCGCTACGTTGGTCTATCGAAAAGACACGATGACGGTGGCGGTGGATACGAAGACGCATTTGTTAGTGGTCAGTGCGGATAAGGATAAGTACTATCATCCCGCGGCTGCCCGATGGTATTCGGCAGGAGCCTTGCATACGCAGGATTTGCTGTTTTATTTGCCGTATATAAGACAAAATATGCTTTTGAGAGCAGGATATAGAAAGAACATTAATAGAGATAACCTATGAAGAATCATTATGCATTAGTGACCGGCGCGAGCAGCGGAATGGGCTACTGCTATGCCTTAGAGCTCGCTGAGCGGGGATATAATTTACTCATTGTTAGTAACGAAGAGGCTATTCACGAGAAAGCCCAAGCGATAAAGAAACTCCATCCCTCGTTGGATGTGCTATCGCTTGTGATGGATTTAGGTACCGCCAATGCCGCCAAGGAGTTATACGATTACTGCGCTGCGCTGCAGATAGAGATCGAAGTGCTGATCAATAACGCCGGTGTCTATCACGACCGCGATTTCTTAGCCGATTCGGAAGGTTTTAACCAACTGATCCTCCATTTGCACGTCGTGACACCCGCTATGCTCACCTATTATTTTGGTCAAGATATGGTCAATCGTCATCGCGGATATATTCTCAATATGAGTTCCATCACGGACCGGATTGCCGTTCAGCGGTTGGGCAGTTACGGTAGTACGAAAGCCTTCCTAACCGGCTTCAGTCGTTCCCTCCATATTGAGTTGAAGGATAAGGGAGTGAATGTGACAACGGTTCGTCCCGGAGCCGTGGATACGGGTTTATACTCTATCAACTCGACCGCCACGAAGATAGGCAAGGCGTTCGGGTATATCGTAACGCCGGAGTGGTTGGTACATCGAGCATTGAATGGGCTATTCCGTGGGAGACAAAAAGTTAGCGTCCCATTTGTATGGAACGCTATCCTTCTATTCTTTGTTGCCCTTATCCCCACTTGTTTACTAAGGGGAATAAGGAAAACGGGGTTATTTTAAAATTCTACACCTAATACGTTGTATTGTTTATCGTCTTTGAGGATAAGCAATTGACCATCGATGAGGCACTTACTAGCGACTTTGTTCACTTTCGTCGAGATGAGACCGGTAACACCGCCATCAATATCGATGGAAGTGAAGTCAAACTGACCGGCTTTGGTTTTACCGTCAGAGCCATAGACGTTCTTTTCACCAACGGTGAAGGTTACTTCGCTGGCATAACCTTGCCAAACAACGATGGCATTCTCCATGTCATAGGTAACCATTTTTCCGGTGGAAACAGCAATCTCAGCTTGACGGGTCAGGCCTTTGGTAGAGATATTGAAGATAATCTCGGTCATCGGACCGTCCTTGGTGTTCTTGGTGAGGGTCATCTTATTCTTAGCATAGAGACGGAGGTCTTCACCATTGGTGTTATAAGCAGGTTCAGTACCGCCGTTCTTGTCGGTAGCCATGGTATAAGCGCCATCTAATGTGGTGAAGTTCTCAAGGTCTTCCTCTGCATAGTCAGCAAAGACGATGGTGTG
>CALCGR010000064.1 GCA_937901025.1 uncultured Bacteroidales bacterium | reverse complement strand
AAAGACAAGAAAATGTCTCGTTTTTTTGAAAAAAAAGTTGTACCTTTGCACTCGAATTTAAACATATTTATTAACCCGTGAGGTTTGTCGGGCTTGTCCGGACACGAAGTACTTCATCGACAGCCAAACACAAACTCTCACACAAATGACAACCACTTTATTATCTCAGGAACAACTATCCTCCATCCTTGATCGTGTTCAACGCACAACCGTTAAACTAAATGACTTACAACTCTTCCTCATCTGCGAGGAACGGGATTGGTATGTCGTGATGCAAGTCCTCATCGAAAAAAGAATCTTGCGCACGACACCTACGCGACCACCTTACGCGCGGTTCATCAATTTATTACAAAGCCTTAACCTAAAACTATATCGCACCCGAATCCCTACATCCAGAATCCTCGGTTGGCAATGCGGACGACCTTTAAACGCCCGACAAATTGCACTCCAACGTTATTTGGCATATCTCATAGATATGTCGCGAAATGACAATTCACAACAGAACTAATGTCGCGAAATGCCGTTTCGCTACACTACTAATGTCGTGAACGGCTTTGGCATAGTTTTCGTATTTTTCACTACGTAAATACTCTTCAATATGACACGTCACGTTACTTTCAAACCCGGCGGATTATATATCCCCCATTGGATTCTCAATGACACCAATCTAACCAATAGCGAAGCTATGGTCTATGCCGTCATTTGGCATTGCTCACAAGGCGGAAATGACTACCACGGCGGCTTGCGATACCTTTGCCAATGCGCACGCGTACAAACCAAGAACTATCTCTCTACCATCCTCAGGCAATTAGTGGAAAAAGGATATCTATATAAACAAACCGAGAAATTACTCAGTAATAAACATATCTCACACTACTTGCCTGTTCCCGTCGATTTTGAAGCAGAGGATGTTACAAAAAACGTAACACAAGTTACAAAAATCGCAACTAGAGAAATAAAGAAAAATAATATTTATAAAGAAAATAATATAAAAGAAAGGACCCGCTATGACAATCGAACAAATGGACAACTTGCGCCAAACACTCAGCGAGAAGACCTCCTTGGTCAACTACTTTGATTCCCTCCACTGCAAATCCGTCACCGAAGCGATCGCTAACAATTACCCGACCCTCCAAGAGGTTGGACCCAAAGCTAAAAACTTTATCGAAGTCGCCATCGCAGATATGCGACTCAATATCCCCTTTTATGGCAAAACCGAACGCGTCGTCGACCTCATCTACGATAACCACGCCAATCTTCACCTCCCCGAAGTCAAACTCTTCATCGCTCGAGGCTTGATGGGACTCTATGGACAGACCTACGGCACCGCCAATACGCAGACCATCATGCTCTGGCTCGAAGAATATAAACACGAAACCGCCGAAATACGCTACTGGTATGACAAGTAATATCGAAGAGACCCTCATCGGACTCGCTATCAACATCGAAAATCTGGCACCCACTATCCTCGACCGCGTTCCTGCCAACTGGATACAATCGAAATCGAATCGCGTCATCTATGATGCTATCGAGACCCTCGTCACCAACGGACACCCCGTCAATGCCGCCTCTGTCGCCGAACAACTCAACCAAAACGGCACACTCGCATCCGCTAACATGAACGCCTTCTCCGCTTCCGCCATCAATACCTCCGAACTCGATTATTACATTAACATCCTCCACGAGGCTTGGATGAACAATAACCTCCAATCCGCTGCTAAACAACTCTCTCGCGAAGCGGACGATCCCACCATCTCTGCCTCCGATGCCCGTAATAATATCGAATCTACACTCGCCCTCCTTGACCAAAATGTTACTCGCAACGACCCCCAATCCCTCGCTGCCATCAATTCCTCAATCCTTAATCCTCAATCCTCTTTCCTCAATCCTGTTTCTACCGGTTTCAAGTTCCTTGATGACCTCACCCACGGCGGCTGGCAACCCTCCGACCTTATCATCATCGCTGCACGACCCGGCATAGGTAAATCCGCACTCGCTCTCACAATGGCAATACGCACCAATATACCCGTCGCCCTCTTCTCCCTCGAGATGAGTAAGGAACAGATTGCCCGACGCGCCGAAAAACAGTTCCTCGCCAAGACCGCCGGCGAACTCTTTCCCGATACCGAAGCTATCGAACAACGGCGCGCCTCTATCATCATCGACGACACACCGTCTCTTACCCTGCCCGAACTCAAACGAAAAGTGCGCAGACTCGTCGCCGAACACCATATACAACTCGTCATCGTCGATTACCTGCAACTCATGGTCGGAACCAACCTCCATCGCAATGCCAACCGTGAACAGGAAGTAGCCTCCCTCTCGCGTGGACTCAAAGCTCTCGCCAAAGAACTCAAAATGCCCGTCATCGCACTCAGCCAACTCAATCGGCAAGTCGAACAACGACGCGAAGAAAACTGCCGACCCCGATTAGCCGACTTGCGCGAATCGGGAGCCATCGAACAAGATGCCGATATCGTCATGTTTATCAATCGACCAATCAACCTCAATCCCGAAGACCCGACACAACCCGTCGAACTCATCGTCGCTAAACACCGCAACGGACAAACCAAAGACTTCCGCTGCCAATTCCATAAACCCACCGCCTCCTTCTCATGATCGCCACCCTCATTGAACCCTATGCCACTATGCGTGGCACTATTAAACGAACGGATAACAAATACACTCGTATGTATCGTGGTAAATGTATCTTACAATCCAAAACCACCAAGCAGTCGCCCCTACAGGCACTTCTGCGCCAACAGTTTGGTGAGAAATATGGTACGGCTCGTAAAAAAACATCCATTCCCATAGTCCCTCCCTAGAACTACCTAGGAATACCTAGGACACCCTAGTCCTCGCGCTTCCATAGCGCAGCATCTACGGAGCATCTACGGAGCATCTTAGCCTCAGCGGCACCCCTCCGTCCCCTCCGGTAGAGCGTAGCGTTCCGGAAAATCCGGAATTTCCGCTATCTCGGTGCGCTTCGCTTACGCGCTATCGGAAAAAATATCAACAACTAAATTTTTACAATTATGATCGAAATTAATAATCAATTTATTTTAAAACACGACCGCCTTGTGCGCGTCATAGTCAATCAATTTAAAGTAGCAAACGTGGATCCGGAGGACCTGATGCAGGAAGGCCGCATCGGACTCATCGAAGCCGCCAAACGCTTCGACCCCAACCGCGGCATCCAGTTCAGCTCCTATGCCAGTTGGTGGATAAGAAAGTATATCACCATGGCACTGCAGGAGTATGGGAATATCATCCACGTTCCTCACCAAAACACCACCGCCATCTCCGTATGCATTACTGAATCTATCCAAAAAATAGTGAAAGTAGAGGACGAAGAAGCGCTAACCTATGAGGACATTCTTACCGACGGCATCTCCGTAGAGACCGAGTACATCGCGACAGAAGCTAAAATGTTGCAAAAACAACGCTTAAGCCGCCTTTCATCCCGCGAACGAGAGGTGGTAGAGGCTATCTATGGATTAGAAAACCAACCCCTCACTACGGAAGAGTTGGCTAAAAAGATGGGGACCTCACCAAATCGCATTCGTCGCGTACACGAACGCGCGATTCATAAGGTTAGAAGAGATCTGAATGGCTCCCTGTGCGGTACAAATTAAGGACTTTTAGTTCCTTATCCTCTTTACTGTATAGGAGTAACCAATCAGGACGAATATGACATTCACGAAAACCGGCGTAATTTCCGGTTAACACATGATCTTTTTTATCTGCCGATAAAGGCTTATCCATAGCCAAATCGTGCACGACTTCAAATAGCTCGGATTCGGGAAAATTCCGTTTCCGGGCTAGTTTTAAATCCTTCTTGAACTGATGAGATAAAATAATCGTTCTCATTTTACAGCGGCTAAAAATTCATCAAACGAATGGCAGACAATACCCTTACCTTCCTCTATTTCTTTAATTGCTTTACGGGTCTTCTTTTCTGCGCTGGAAAGTGGTTCTACCTCCATCTGTTTGAAAATTCCTAAGGATAAAATATATCCTAAGGTTCTTTGAGCCAAAAGGTTTCTTTCGTTGTACTGTAATGCAATAGTTGCCATAGTTTTTTTCGTTTTTGCAGTTTTGCGCTGCAAAAATACACTTTTTTTCCCATATATGCAAATTTTTTTCACTTTTTTCATGTAGAGGGCATACAATTTTGGGAATTTGGGCGTAAAAAAAGAGTGGAAAGGGTACTCTTCCAATTAACCCCAATTTATTAACCACAAATTTAAAACACTATGGCAATTATCAAACCCTCGACGCCGTTCGACAGCGTCAAAAAGAAATTCTCC
>CALCGR010000063.1 GCA_937901025.1 uncultured Bacteroidales bacterium | reverse complement strand
GGTGAAGGCGCCGCCGAGGAACTGCTTCCAGAAATAGATGCCGGACTTGGGATCGTCGAAGAAGAAGATGCGCGAGGTCTCGTCATGTGCCACTGCCTTGACGAGGCCACCAAAGCTGAAGCCCAGACCCTTGCCGATGAATATGATGCCGAGCACCACGGAGGTGATGAGGCAGAAGCTCTTGAGTGTGTCGGTCCAGATGACGGTCTTGACTCCGCCCTGCGAGGTGTAGAGGCAGATAAGCGCCACCGAGATGAGCACGTTGACCACGAACGGGACGCCGAGCGGGCCGAACACGAGGCTCTGCAGCACTACGCAGACCACGAAGAATCGCACCGATGCTCCGAGTATCTTGGACACGAAGAAGAACCATGCTCCGGTCTTGTGGGTCGATGTGCCGAAACGCTCTCCCAGGTAGCCGTAGATGGATACGAGGTTCTTCTTGTAGAAGAGCGGGATGAGCACGTAGGCTATGATGAAGTAGCCGATGATGAAGCCCAGGGACATCTGGAGGTAGGAGAAGCCCTTGGTGACCACCATGCCCGGTACGGAAATGAATGTCACGCCTGAGATGTTTACATCCGATGAACATAATTGTACCGGCGAATCTAAGAGTGGCAACGCAGAAAGAACGCTCTTTCTTCTTAAAGACGAGGGCGAATGGCTGTGCCGCGTTTATGTTGATTCAGAGCGTTGATTAATTGCCCTATTGTTTAAAACACTACCCTTCCGAGAGGATTGGTAGTGTTTTTTTGTGTGTCAATGGCAGTTAAATCCATCATTTTTGCAAATAAATTTGCACATATCAAAAAAAAATCGTACCTTTGCAGCGTGAAATGAAAAATACTCATTCAATTGAGTAATTTTATTAATTCCATTGAGTAAAATTTTATATAATTATGCAACGAGTTCAGTTTCAATTGATTACAAGACGATTGCGAGAGCCACGCAAGTTCATTCAGATTATTGAAGGCCCTCGACAAGTGGGTAAAACGACCCTAATTAAGCAAGTTATTCAGTCTATAGATATGCCCGTTATGCATTTCTCCGCGGATAACATTCCTGTCTCTCAAGCTACGTGGATTAGTTCGTGTTGGCAATCAGCGCGTTCTCGGATGAAGAACGAGAATTTGGACGAAATGATACTGGTTATAGATGAGGTCCAACGGTTATATCAATGGGCAGAAGTAATAAAAAAAGAATGGGATTCGGATACCTTTAATGATGTCAATATTAAAGTTTTGCTTTTAGGGTCTTCTCGTATGCGTCTTGAACGAGGACAATCCGAAAGTCTTAAAGGACGTTTTGAGGTAATCAAATTGCCAAATTGGTCTTGGTCGGAAATGCAACAAGCGTTTGGCTTTAATCTTGACCAATACATCTATTATGGAGGGTATCCCGGTGCGGCCGGTCTTATCGCAGAGCCCGATCGTTGGCGCGAATATATTGGGTCTTCTATTGTGGCAGCAACCATTAATAATGATATCTTAGTTGATACACCTATTAACAAACCGGCACTCTTGCGTCAAACATTTGAACTCAGTTCTGCTTATTCAGGACAGATATTATCACTGACTAAGATGATAGGACAACTTCAAGATGCAGGAAACACAACTACTTTAACAGGCTATTTAGACTTGTTAGATACAGCAGGAATGGTTTGCGGGTTGCAAAAGTTTGCTATGGATAAGGCCCGTCGCCGTGCCAGTGTTCCCAAATATCAAGTGTATAACAATGCTTTGCTCAGCATCTATGATGATGGTAACTTTACCACCACCCATCAAGATCCTAAACGCTGGGGACGTTGGGTTGAATCTGCTGTTGGTGCTTATTTGGTCAACGAGGCATATCGCTGTAACTTTAAAGTGTACTATTGGCGTGAAGGTAATAATGAAGTTGATTTCGTCTTGGTCCGTAATGGTCGGGTGATTGCTATTGAAGTAAAAAGCAATGAGGAAAAATTTACCAAAGGTCTCCAAGTCTTTGAAGAACTCTTTCATCCGTATCGTTCTCTTCTTATCGGCCCAGGAGCCTTCCCTATTGAAGATTTCTTGCAAACAGACTTAACGACATTGTTTGAGTAATTTTTTCGCTTTTTATTTGCATATATCAAAAAAAAGTTGTACCTTTGTGCCAAAATTAATGCAAATTATTAAAAAACTTAAATATTATGCGTAAACTAACTATTTTATTTGCAGCCTTGACGCTGAGCGCAGGACTGTGGGCAGAGAATCCGTCTGTGCCTCCAACAGGACCGATTATTTATGGAGACTTGCTTTTTCAAGCTGATGGCAACGAAACAGTTATATTAGTTGAAAAGAAATCCCCAGATCTACTATATTCCGGAAATATCGTTGTTCCGGAATGGTTTAATTTTAAAGACTCGCAAGAAAACCAATATATTCTAAAGGTTACCAGGATTGGTGCTAACGCTTTTAACACTTGTCCTGAATTAACTTCTGTCACTCTTCCGGCATCGATAGAATTTATAGGAGACAATGCGTTTGCTAATTGTGAAAAATTAACATCTATTACCTGCTTGGGAACCGAACCCGCTACCTTGGGAGAAGATGTGTTTGCCGATCATAATGATGCACTCACTATCTATGTCCCTATTTGGACGAAAGAAACATATCAAACGGCTTGGGATGCGTACGAAAATCTTATTAGCCTCACGGACTTCGACCAAAAGAAAGAGAATGCCCTTGACCTGATTCAAACTGCCCGTCAAGGTATTCGGAATACCGAAATCAATATGATGATTGATGGCGCTGTTAATGACATTGAGAAAGGGGGATCTGATGCAACACCGGGAATCGATGAAATAAAGAACCAAATTCTCACCATAATCAATTCTTTCCAAATCGGCAAAGAAGAAGGTCAAGCCGAAGTCCTCGGCGCGATGGGCGAGGAATGCACCGGCTGCACCGCAGTGGAGGTAACCGACGGTACTACCACCGTCACACTCTATAACCCCACCAATGTAGGGTATATTAAAAAGTAAAGCTAAACCCGCTAAACTTGTTAAACTAAAAATTATGAAAAAAATTTTATTTTTATCAATAGCGTGCCTGATGACACTATGCGCGATGGCACAGATTGATGCTATCAGAGTTACCCAAGGCGAAACGACCGACTGGTATCCGTTTGGCAAAAGTGATCGGATAGATGTTACTATCTATGAGCAAGGCAACCCCGTGATAGAAGGAAAGATCTACGACCTTTCCAAGGGCAATGTAGAAACCGCTTTCGGCACCGACCCATTTCCGGAAATCAAAGCCGCTGCTATTGCAGAAATCAATGCGGCTGCTACTACTGCCAATGAGGAGATAGATGGATTAGGCGTTGATGAGAGTGCTAAGAATGAGGCGAAAGCCGATATTGACAACATCGCACATACGGCTGAACAAACCATCAATGCAGCCACAAGTAAAGACGCTATTGACAATGCGAAAACAGAAGCCATTGCCAAAATCCATGATGTAGTACAAACCACCAAGGATATGTGGGTTATCGTCCGCACCGATGGCACGGCAGGCAACTGGAACACGATCTGCTTGGAGCGCAATATCACTACCATCGATGGTGCTACGTTCTGGACGGTTAGCGGTCAAAACGCCACATCGTTCATCTTGGACGAAGTCACCGAACCTGAAGCCGGTCAGGGCTACATCATCCGTTTCACCAAGTCCGACCTCAAAGTGAAATACGGTGACCAAATGGAAGCCAACCCTGTTACGGCAAGTTACGGCAACCCGATACAAGGAACATTCACGCAGATTGATGCAGCCGAAACGAATGTGTTGGTGGGTAACTATATCGTATATGAAAACCAACTCCGTAAAGTAGTAAGTTGGGTTGGGTTATATGACCATCGCGCATATGTGGTGGCAGACTTAGTGCCTAACGGCGAGCCTCAACACGCTCCTAAGGCGGCTCGTATGACGATGCCCAAACCCAATGGAACACCGACGGAATTAAAGGTGCAGGAAAAAGGATTGAGGAATGAGGAAAAAGGATTGAGGAAAGTGATTGAGAACGGCCAGTTCCGCATTATTCGCAACGACAAACGCTATACGATTATGGGCGTAGAGGAGTAGGGTTTTACTCGCCTAAAACTAATGACTAAAAACTAACGACTAATATGAAAAAGCAATATTTAACACCTGCAACGCAGGAACAAGGTGTGCTAATGAACGCACAAATTTTAGAAGTTGCATCGCCCGCAGGAAATATTTATATCCCTACGGGAAGTGACATTCAGGGTTCAGAAGGTGATCCTATTATGGGATAAGTAACTAAAAACAATATGAAACGAGTTTTTCTATTATCAGCATTGTTCGTAATGAGCATTCTTGCCGGTTGGGCACAGACAGAGCAACCGACAGAAACAGGTTTCGGTATCATCTTCAGTGACGGTTCCACCATTAAAGGAGAATTGTGTGCTGAGGAAGGCGATACGGCATACGTCCTTTGGGATCAAGTCATCGCGAAGGAGCAGTCGTTCAAACTCTACGATTTCGGCACCCAAACGGCATGGGTCACTTCGCAGCACGCCTACTTGAACGAGCATATATCCATCCAAAACGATAGCTATGTGCCGGACAGTACGGCGGCATATAGTATTGCCATTGGGAAGGATAGCCTCATTATTGCTCTGCCCGACGATGATTTTAATCCGGATGGCACACCGGCGGGAACACAATCTTCCTGGGGTGGCACACGAGGAGGAACACAATTGGGTGCAGTCTCGGAGAATGGTTTTACATTTTTGATATGGAAGGAATACACTTATTTTTATGACAAAAATAAATCGGAGACTGTAAGTTTCAATGAGCCGATAGCTATCTGCACCGCTTGTAAGCCACGTAGAGATATTGTTATTCCATCTTCGGTGACTTGGAACGGCGTGAAGTATCCGGTAAAGGTGATCGGTGATTGCGCCGATTTGAGACACCAATATGGAGAAGATGATCTTGAGAGGCAAACTCTAACTATTCCTGCATCGGTTGAGGTGTTGGAATATGCCCCATTCATTAAAATTCAACGGACTATCCGCAAAATAACGATAGAAGACTCTGACAAGCGATTGTTGTGCTCCCCAAGCCAAATAGGTTTTTGGGAAGGAGGACGGAGAGGTGTTTTTTCCAAGATACACCATCTTCGCGAAGCGTACATTGGTAGAGAGTTGAAAAACGCTACTACTTACGATTGGGCTGAACCATTTAATTACTGGCCGTTCTATGGTAAACAGCAAGGATATGATTATAATTTGTCTATCACTTTTGGCCCTTCGGTGAGCAGATTGTCTAATAACTATTTCGGAGGTTTTTTTGGAGGAGGACTTTATCTCACATTTGAACACCTCGGTGTGGTGAGTTGCGAAGGCGCTTGGCCCAGTAGTGGAGATCATTCATTGAGCATGAAAGTATATACAGGCTTTGGCGAGAAATACAAGGTTATGAATTTTTATCGTCAAAGAAACGAGATAGGGATTAACGAAATGCCCGGTAGCGGAACCAGTGGCGGAACGACATGGGAGTTGGTGGCTATCGGCAGTATTAAGGATGGAACGTGTACCGGCTATAGGATGACTATCAGCCGTTCGGAAAAGGGTAACGGCAAAATGGAGGATAAGGACAATTCGTGGGATCATCGTTGGTTCGCACACCACAAAGTGATTCATGAGTTGGTTATAGAAAGCGGGGTTACCCATCTGAGCAAATTAGGTTGGGACGGCTATCCGCTGAAGGCTATCTATGTGCGCACGCAAGATGCGAAATCGCTGCCCGCTATCGGTGCTGACGCTTTTCGCGGAGTGAATAAGAAAACACCCGTATATGTTCACTCGAGCATACGAACGATTCTCCAAAACCAAGCAGATTGGAAGGCTTGTTTCGAAGATTTTCGCGATTTGGACATTCAAGATTTTATTAAACCATACGTAGATTGGATAAAGAACGTAGTAGGCAATGCTAAAGATGATGCAACAAAAAACTTAGCAGAAAATTATATCAAGAATGCCAACGGCTTTGTGCGACGGGAGCAAATAGATGCAGCGAAAATAGAGTTCCTACATCAGCTCTTCAATCAGGATGGGGACGGCACCATAACCTCTCCTTACGCTATTGCCACCGCAGACCAACTCATGTGCTTTGCCAACTTGACATCGATGGATCATTATCTGTCAGCGTGTGGTAAACTGACCGCAGATATAAATGCTGAGACTTATGGTGCGGATGTGATGTTAGCCAAGAATCAAGAGCGAGCTTATATGGGAACGTTGGATGGTCAAGGGCACTCGATTAACATTGGTTTTGCGTCCGTTACTAACGCAGCGCTGATTGGCACATTGGGCGGAACGGTGAAAAATCTTGTTGTTACCGGCGGGTTGCAATTGGCTACCGCTACGGATGCTAATTCTTTGGGAGGTGTTGTGGCATGCTGTTTCAATACCGCCACGGTGGAGAACTGCATAAGCAAAGTTACACTGACCGGAACCACAAGTTACAATAGTTGCGGCGGTATTGTGGGCAAGACGTTGGGTAGAGACTCTATTGTGGGCACTGCCACCATACGCAATTGCGCCTTCTTAGGACAGATTATTTTTAATAACAGCGAAGCACCCAAAGGGGTGGAATACTGTGGTGGTATCGTCGGCCGATCAGAAGGAGTTACGCTTGTGTCCCACTGCTATACCGCTGCTACCTACATAGGTAAGTTTTCCGATAACTGCGCTAATATCGCCCAAATCGGAACAGAAGGAGTTGCTCCTAAAATCGAGCGTTGCTATTATCTGACGGCTTTGGGTTCGCCGGAACAAGGCAAAGAATTGGATGAGCAACAGCGGACGACGGGTCAGTGGTGCTATATGCTCAACGATAGCGTGAGTGACGGGGCGCAAGTATGGCATCAGAAAGTCAACGAAGACGGCTATCCTTATCCTTTCTCCCGCGGCGGAGATGTGGTGTATTGGGACAATAGATCCTACACCAATTCGCATACCAAGCATACCTTTGGTGCGGATGGATTCTGCACGATTTGCGGTGCGGTGGATCCCAATCACCAAGGTGCTTATCAAGTATCTACCGCCGGTCAGTGGAAACATTTGGCTGCGTATGTAGATAAAGACCACTGCAAATTCAATGTAGAGTTGATGAAAGATATTAACCTTACCTGTATCGGCAATGCTGCTTTTTTTGGGAAAAATAATCTTGCCAATGCCTTCAAAGGAAACTTTGACGGACATGGTCATTCTTTGACGGTTAAATTGGTGTCCTCTGAAGACAGAGTTGGTCTGTTCCGTGGTACAGATCACGCCACCATCAAGAACTT
Source organism: uncultured Bacteroidales bacterium (assembly GCA_937901025.1). GTDB lineage: Bacteria > Bacteroidota > Bacteroidia > Bacteroidales > Paludibacteraceae > Colicola. The sequence goes on along the minus strand of CALCGR010000063.1, from coordinate 21,372 downwards.
GGAAGTGGAAGGAAACATTATCGCTTCCAATTGGTATATTGGCGGTATTATCGGAGACGGGTTCTGGGGGACCAACTTGCAGAACTGTATCAGCGAGGTGAATATCACTTGCACCAAGAACGGGGATGGCTCCAGCGGCGGTTTGATAGGTATATGCAACAAAGGACTCATTATTAACAATTGTGCCTTCACGGGCAAAATGATCGGCAACAACACCTCGTGCTGGGGCGGACTTGTCGGATGGGTATGCGATGGAGCTCCAACAATTACCAATAGTTATGTGTACGCAACAACTGAAAACATATCAACAGACGGTTGTTGTACTTTTGCCCGTGTTAATAATAATCAGTATCAAAATATAAAAGACTGCTATTACGTCACGCCACTGGGCAATACACAGGGGGGAAAACAGGTAAAGGAAGCGGAGGCGAAGAGCGGCTATCTATGCTACGAATTGCTCAACAAAGGTGTAACGGACGGAAGTCAGGCGTGGTATCAAGCCTTAGAAAGCAATGAGCCTGAGGATCACCCTTATCCCTTCTCGCAAGGCGGTGACACGGTGTTTTATGACAAAATCGAAAATAAATATGTGAATACCCACCACCACCATTTTAACGAGGGCGGCTTCTGCACGGAGTGTGGCGCTATCGATCCCAATGCCAAAGAGGTGACCATTTCCTCTGCCATCCAAATGCGCCGATGGGCAGAGTGGGTCAATGCCGGTCACGGAGATGTGAGTGTCAAATTGGCAATGGACCTTGACTATAATAGGGACAAGTTATTCACTATAGGAAAAGATATCACCTATACCGGAACATTTGATGGACAGGGGCATAAAATGACTATGCCGATAGGAGAGGCTTCCGCACCTACTTTATGGACGAACTTTGCGGGTAAAATGCGCAATTTGTATATCCAATGGTATAGTTCCGGTACTAAAACTGCAAACGAAATAGAGAATGCTCCTTCACTGATTGAGAACGGAAATAACGCTCAATTTGAGAACTGCTCGTTCCAGTTTAAATGGGAATTACCAGAGAATGGCGGGACTGAAATCAGATGTCGTTTTGGATTGCTGATAAGTATGAGTAGTTCAAACCTTAAATTCAACAACTGCGCTTTTGTCGGGACGATAACTTTTATCCCCGTTCAAAAAGCGTCCGTAGAATTTTGGGGATTCTTTATGCGCTGGGGGAAGGGAACGATCTCAAATAGTTATGAGGATATCATCTATTATATGCCGCCAAGTGTGGAAGTGGATCACAACGAGGTAATTCCTAACATAGATAATGAATTTTATAACCATAACAATCATATGTACTATGCGGATGGCAAATGGCCGGTAGGTCAGAGATTACCGGATGACCTCGCAAACAAACTCGGTTCGGCTGTGTGGATGTGGGTAGAAAAGGACTCCTTCTTCATAAAACATCCCGTACCTTTCAAGCAATGCGGCATCCATTGGAACGAAGGCGAGGTTGCTCTCCCGCAAATCCTCGCGCCCGCACAACGTGCGACAAATAAATATATGGAAGACGGACGCATCATTATCCAACAAAACAATACATATTACGATATATTCGGTAGAGAATTATGAGAAAACTGATTGGCTTATTTCTTATCGTGGCAGCGGTGTGCCTCACCGCTTGCAAAGAAAAAGAGGATATAGTAGAGATTGTGGAAATCAACTATATCGATTCTCCGGAGCAAGGGGACATGGGGGTCAATGATGACTACTCGGATGTGTTTAACTTTGTAAACAACAACTGGGGACCGGTGGTGCCGTTTGACTTCAACACCGATTTGGAGATGGATAGTTCTATATGGAGCGGGTTCGTACCGGAGCAGGGTGGACAATATGAAGGTATCACTATCTCCGTTACGCTTATTGTGAGTTTCATAGCCGCTGCGACAGGTATTGCCGCTGATATAATGAATACTGTGCGATTGGCGAGGGAAGCTGTTTACCGCAGGAAAATGGGTGAGATACTAACAAGATGTAAGGATATCTCTAAAGCAATGAACACCTTGAACTTGTCCCTCGCTAACTTACAACATAGTCTCACCAATCATATCAACAAAACTATGCTGCTGTTGGACAATATGGATTGGCAAATGGAGTTACTCGACCAGCAGAAACGCCTCACTTTCATTACCGAAGCCATCACCAAGAAAAACGGCACGATAGCCGAACTCGTCAATGGCGATTTTATCAACTATTCCCGTGCTCTGAACCTCATAGACGATTATACCACGAATACCGACGGTAAGTACAATGATCCGGACGCCAATCGTGCCTATCATCAACTCATCTACGGCATGCTCAATGACTGGGCAGGCGAAGGGAATAAGCATTTGCAAGAAGTGCTGGCTTTTGGTAATACCTTATGCAACGTGACCTATGTCACCCAATCCGGAACGCTGGTGGGAATGCCCGCTTTGTACGACCAACTCACCTTCGATATTAAAGCCTGGGAACACGAGGGCATTAACAACCGAGCTTACCTAAGACTGTTAGATGTAATGGTGTGGCTTCGTTGCTCGGAGTTGGTGGCTTCTTACATAGTGGCTTGCCAGACGTTAGGCAAAACAGCACACGGAATCGACCCTTATCAGTTGGAACAGTCGTTTACCGCTATCAATAAGCAGATTGCTTCCCTCTATTCCCAAATGCCCATACACGAGGGAATACGTATCTGCCAAGTGGCGGGTGCACACATGATCTTTACCGATTCTATTATTCGAGAACTGGACTATGACCGACATTCTTGGTACCCCATTACCGATGGAAATTCGTATTTGGATGGAGAAACAATGCTCTATGGTTTTAATAATGCGATAAGCGCCGAGGAGAATCGTAAGCGACAAATGCCCGCCGTTAAGGCAGATAGGTTGCTGAACTTCTACAATAACCCCACTTATACGATGGTGGATAGCATATTGGTCAAACACGGTCGAATGACACTAAAACCCCTTGGTAACCAAGCTCTCGTCACTCGCAATGGCAATAACTATCTCTTGCTCGATGGCGAAATCGATGCCCAACTCGTGCCTAATGCGAAATGGAAAGATTATGCTGTTTATGAACTGCGTTCTTCGTTGGCTTACCGACAAGTGTTGAATATAGATAAGTTTTTGGCTTCGGTGGTGTATTTTTGTTTGGATACCAAGAGATATTATGTCAATCCTTATCCAACGACCGGGGAATCAAAATACGAAAAACACGTGAACAATCATATCTACTATATTGATGTAAAACAATGAAAAAATTAGCCTTTTTACTTACCCTATTTACGCTGCTTATGGTCGGCTGTCGGCCGGCTGTAGAAGAACCGCAACCCGCTCAACCTGCTCAACCTGTAGAGACTTTCGATTTCTCGCTACTATATACGGACAATGATCCTTTCTGGGGACCACAGCAAGACTATTTCAATGGTCAATTCAATGATATTAAATTTCCCAATGGGTTGAGTATATTTAATGCTTTCTTATCGGTTTGGGGCTATGCGATGTTTGGCGCGGATAAAATTGTCAACCACGATAGCCGAGTGGGAGATTTGAATAAACAATTGAAAGAGCAAGCAAAACGAATTAGAGAACAATCCGACGCAACGAAGGAAATGATAAAAGCGTTGTCTGATTATATGACTAAATCCATACAACTATTGATTAGCCGCATAGATATCAGCAAGCAACTGGCTATAGCGCACAACACCATCGATAGACTCAACGACCTAACCTATTATATCAATGCTGCCAACGAGCAACGAGATGCGTTTTTTGAGATGAACGACCAATATTACAACGCACTGATGGCTATCAATGCGCGTTATCCCGATATGACGCAGAATGACCCCCAATGCCGCGCCTATTATAAAGAGGTCTATCAGTTGCTTTCCGAATGGGCACAATCGGACTATTCCGCTGTAGTGCAAGCCGTTTATTACCCCAAGTTCCTCGCTTCGCAAAACGGAATGGGAATGCCCGCTATCTACAAGGATTTTTGCCGAGGATGCTGCGCGTGGAGCAATGAAGCGATACAGATGCAAACATACTTCAATCTCAGCGACCTCGTGGCTGCCATACAAGGCGGACAATTGACTTACGTCTTTTTGGCAGCTTGTTCCTATCTCAACATTGGTCCCGATCCTATCGTTGGCAATACATGGAAACAACAACTCATGGACAACTACCTACAGTACTATGACCTGTATAAAACAGGCGGCGGCGTGGATTCCATTGCCCAAGTGAAGTTGGACCCATATCCGGAATGCCTAATTCAAGGAGCCCACTTCAAGGCGGATTCGACAGCCTCGCTGATTCCTTATAGTTCACACCTCTCAACGTTAAAGAAATGGGACGTCCCCTCACTCGTTTACGGAGCACTGCCTAATCAAGTGAAGCAATCCGAACTAATTCCCGACTCCCTTGTACAAAAAGTAATGGACTTTTACCAACTTTCCAATCAGTCGTTGGCGCAGATACTGGTGAATAACGGAATGAAACTGCCAACGGGCGTTGATGCTGCTACATGCGTTGTCTTGCTCGATGGAAAATGCGAAGACCGAACCGACGCTTCCTCTCCAGACCAACATAATGTTTTCTGTTCCGCTGCTTTTACTCCCCTTTATTACGAAGGCCGTGGCGCTACCTATTGGCTGGGAACAGCACAACAACAAAACAATAAATATAATTGGTTAACCCTTGACCAAAATGATTGGCTATGTGTAAAACGAATAAAATAATTATCTTTCTATCCTTGATGACGCTCGTCATCTTACGCCCGTTATCAGCAGGGGTGTTGGAAAACAATGTTATTATCTACACCACCGCAAATGACTCGGCGATGAAACTGACCCAATCACCCGTCGCTGACGCAAAAATCGTATCTAATGAGAAGGATTCCACCGGCGTCTTCCGCTTGGAGTTCAATAAATCTGTGATAGTTTTGACGGATAATGCTTTTGAGGGACAAACCCAACTGTTAACAATCGCCCTGCCTGACTCAACACCTACCACCATCGGCAAAGCCGCCTTCAAAGGTTGTACGGCTCTCCACATGGTCAGCGGAGGTAAAAATGTCAATCAAATCGGTTCCCAAGCCTACGCAAACACCCGCCTGAGTGTGTTGTCCTTCCCGCATCAGGTGACGCAACTACCGGACAGCGTGTGCTTTAATTGCACGGCCCTCAAATCGGTCACCCTCCCGGACGCATTGCAACGAATAGGCACTTACGCCTTCTGCGGGGACACCAGTTTGATGACTATCACTTGGCCACAACAATTGGAGTCTGTGGGCGATAGTTGTTTCTACAATTGCCCTAACCTGCACTCCATCGTATCCCTGGCACCCGCTCCTCCCAAGGGAATGAACAACCTGACTACCGTGGGTGGCCGGTTCTATGCGACTCTCTATTATTTGGAAGCCTATAAACAGCAATACGATAAAAACCCCAACTTGAATGAATACACAACGCGAAGGGTACCGCTCACTAATCAGCACAAACTGACCTATACCCTCACGCCCAATGCCGATGTTAAGAGTTTTCGTGTCGGTAACGCATTCAACGCACCCGTCGTTGCCGTAGTGCCCGACCCGGGGAAACCAACCGGCAATATCTATTTCGCAGAGCCGGTTACGGTAATCGGCATGGAAGCCTTCAAGAATAGCTATCAGTTACTGTCCATCACCCTACCCGACCAAATAACCGGTATCGAACAAGGCGCGTTTGAGAACTGCACCTCACTCACTACCATCGCCATAGGACAGAACCTTCGCTATGTCGATAAACAAGCCTTCGCCGGTTGCACCGCACTAACCCAAATCGTCCTGCCTCACGCTACACAAACAATAGGCGATAAAGTGTTTAAGAACTGCCTGAACTTAAAGAAGATCGTTCTCGGTTTCGGCATGACGGACATCGGCTACAATGCCTTCGAAAACTGCGCCGCTATGGATACCGTCATCAGCTACTCCTACCTCCCGCCCCGCTTGGCTTCCGTCTCCTCCTTCCTATGGATGAAACCCGATGCCTCCCTGCTGGTGCCCGAGGAGAGTATGGACGACTACAAAAAAGGCACATGGGGACAATACTATAAGTGGAAAAACATTGAACCTATCGTGCGCTTCTCGTTTGCCCGACAATTGGCTGTAAACGAAACCATCCAACTGACCCCCCATATACAAGCCCAAGATAAACCTGACAATATCGTTTGGACTTCTTCCGAACCGACCATCGTGTCTGTTGACGCAACCGGTAAGGTGACGGCACTGAAAAATTCCGATAAGAATCCGATTACCATCACCGCTACCACTACCGTAGATAGCATCCATGTGACAGAACAAGTGCAGTTTGTGATTGTGGACAAAGTCAATAAAGAACCTGCCAAATACACTATCAACGTAGCGAACTATGAACATGGGCAGGTGCAACTATCCTGCACCCAAGCTGTGGCGGGTACCCCCGTCTTCGTTACCCTAAAACCCGATGACGGCTATTATTTGCAAACGCTTACGGTGGAAAATAATGACAAACAACCCGTACCCCTTTATCGCAGCCTTAGCACGGAGGGTAAATATCAATTCATACTACCCGCCTCTAACGTAGTAATAACTCCTATTTTTGTTGCCTTATGAAAAAATCGTTATTCATATTCTTTCTTGCGGCGCTAACTCTCACCGCTTGTCGCCAAGAAGATAACCGGCCGGTGCTACACCCAACCGATATCGCTCAAGGCGTATGGACCAACTGTCCCGAATATAATGATTCTACTACCCAAGGCGTTATGATGCTCGTATCGGAACATTCGATAAGTTTTGCTACCTTCGATTTTGTGGAGGGTCTCATCAGTGATTTCCGGCAGCAAGATGCCCCACGCTACTCCATCCGCGAAGACGGAACGCTGGTTTGCCATGTGTCTATCTTGGATAGAGATGTGCGCTTTGCTTATATCGGTGAAGACTATATAGGCTGGTGGAATGCTGCCAATAATCTTTCAGAAGATCCACCGCTGCCGGGTCCTACCGGATGGGATAAGTGGCTCTCTGGTATAGGAACTTTTATGGGACTTGTCAGTTTGGGAATAGCCATAGCGGGGAAGATACAATTAGCTCCGGCATCGGCGGCAAATGCGCAGAAAGCACTCAAGATGTGCAAAGCAATATTAGCGTCAATTATGTCGTTGGAGAAAGAGATTAATAACCTAAATGAAAAAATGAAACAATCGCTGCGACAATTAGAACTCGCCCTATCGGAAACCGCCCCTATACTGGAAGCTACCGAACGATATAGCCGCCTCCATTACTTGCAACAAACCGTAGATGCTGTCCATAGCGAGTTAGAACCGCTCTATTACGCTTCTGTGGGGTATTCTTTGGCAGTGGATAGTATTGTCTTAGCCAATATGAATAGCGACTCATCCTATCTATGGGAACTCGACAGAATACTCACCGAATGGAGCGGCGGAGGAATAACGCGCGTCGAGGAAACCAAACACGCCATGGACCGACTGATCACAACGCGAGCCATGGGAGATAATCTTGCGGTACGTACCGGAATGCCGGAAATCTACTATGAATATTGCAAAACGAATAACGGATGGCTCATTCCCGCAGTAACGAACGCAGTAGGTCTCTACTGCGAAGACTATACCTACATAACCCCCGCATGGTACCTGTCTTTAATCTATTGCGATGTGAAAGAAACCCTCTATGGCAAATCAATTTTACTCTCCTCTTATCGGGAAGACTTGCGCTCATTGGGAGAACAGATGCTGAAGATGTACGATACAGAACCATATAAAGCGTTCTTCGAATCCGGAAAACAACAGTGTATCATACCCCATAGCGAGTTTGAACCGGAATCAATGAATCTCTTCCCTGTAGATTTCAATAACCTTACCTACTGGGATAACGATAACGGAGAACGAGTGTATAATATCCTGCCGGGCACGGATCCGGGTGTGGTCAGAGCCAAACTGCTCACCAAACAGGAAGCACAAGCTATTGCCGACTTCTACCCGCAATATTCCGACTCTACGATGTTCTCCATCTTGTGCAACGAGGGCAATCTTACCCCTAAAAAAGCAAGAGAAACGGGTAAAACACCCCTCATCTTATTACAAGGCAATGTGATCACCGACAAAACCATAAAGAAAGCATTGGGTAGCGGCGTATTGGATTTCTATCATAGAAAGAGCAATGACATGTACCCCATAAACGACAATAAATATCAATGGTACGCTATTCAAATCAATCGTAAAAAATGAAACAGTTTACTATCCTCTTTTTAGCCCTCGCATTGCTGGTTGCCTGCCAACCCAATGTGCCGGAAATAGTAGATAAACCTACACAAACAGAACAGAGCGTTGAACCTATTTATCAACCGCTCTACTATCCCAACTATATAGATGACTACACCGGCCCTTTAGCCAATGTGGGCGGCGTTCCCTATTTAGATAAATCCATCATTGGTTGGAGTTGGGGTGGATGGGGTTTAGACGACTGGACAGGATGGGTGGGTGGAGCAGGAGACTTGCTTGCTATCACTGCGTCATGTCTCTCTATCTACTGCGAATCCAGATCATTACACGACATCAACAAAGGTATTAAAACCCTGGATTCAGCCCTACAAGTCTGTGATACCATTCAAAAATATCTCTGCAACTTCGATGACACCATCAGGAGAATGACGGATACGCTGAATGCACATTTCGATCGGGTAGATCAACAGATACTCGACCAAACACAACGATTGCGGCTTTTTACCAAACGCCAACGTTTGCAGAGTTATATCATGCTCCTCAACCAACAACAACTGCGTAGCGAACCTTTCCGCAACGATACGTTTGTCGTAAAAGTCTATGAGGATGTCAAAAATCTATATCATAATAAAAATAGCATAAAACGTACAGATCTCGAAGACTTTCTTGACAAACATTATCAGAATCTCTATACATGGATGGGACCCGATAATGCCCGCTATACAGCTCTCATGTCCTATATGGACTGGGCAATGAGTGCCACTGACGGCGTAGCCAATTACGACGCGCTCCAAGCCGTGGACAATATCGTTCGCGAAATGGCGGCATGGGAACATGAGACGTATCCTATTCGATCCTCTAACTATGTATATGAACTATCGCGAACCAACTATGTGGGGAACGTTATGCTGGCTTTCCTCTTCAGTTGCGCCGAGACAGGACGACCTATGCCCAATCCTTATGCCGACCCAGACTTGATGCGCGATAGTTTGGCAAAAAAACTACAGAAGTACGTTAAATTTATAAACTCACATCTGCCCGATCCTAAGATAAGAAATTTGCGTATCTGCCTCATCGATGGTATGCACTATGTCGTGGATAGTATCATCTACCCTGTTGATTATACAACATCACGCAGTTGGATTACGCAAAATTGTACAGCTGATACACTCATCTATAGCCTGCTCGGTGAAAATGGCAAAACACTCCTTCCCGAAGAGACAAGATCACAGCAACTAACCGTCTCCGAAGCCGATGCTTTGTTTAACTTCTACAACATAAAATCCGGCACTCTCATAGATTCTATCTTGATAGGGAAAGGAAAACTTCTCATCAAAGGCAAAGAGGATAAGCCACACTATCTGCTGCTCAACGGACCGGCAGAGAAAATAGCAGTGAACGGTACATACAAAGTCTCTGCCCCCTTTGCTAACCAACAATCCAAAGCACTCGCTGACAAACGTTACGTCATCCCTATGGGAGACCTTAAATGGGAAAACGGTTGTTTTACCGGCTGGAAAACAGATAAAGCCTATTATCGACTCCAAATATATCGCTAATCGCTATCCAATATGAAAAAGATATTCTTTACCATATCACTCCTCTTTACGCTCTCTATCGCGTATGGCAGTACTATCTACCATATCAATGGTATCTATTACACCCTCAATCCTGACACTGCGCTCGCTACCGTGGTCGCTCCGCCACAAGGGAAAGAAATGTACTCCTCTTACAATATCACTATTCCGGATAAGGTCACGGTCGATTACATCGACTATACAGTGAAGATCATAGGCGAAAACGCTTTTTCCGGCGCGGATAAGGTTCACTATATCTCTCTGCCACCCACCATCGAACAAGTAATGTCCAATGCCTTCCGGCACACCGGTGGACTGATAGGCTGCGAGATACACTTCGCTTGCGCCCCTCCCGGATACTATGCCAGTTCTTACACGGAATATCCTATATCACAACAAGGTATCCCCTTTTCTTTCGACGCTCAGTACGAGCGAGAGTATCTGACCAAATCAACCCCGAATAGTAACGGCGAATGGGTTCCTGATGAGGACGAAGATGATGACGACAGACGCCCCGGACCTAAACCCAGAGTCAAAGTCGGGTATGCCGGTCGCCCATACAATAAGATACAAACACCACTCAATGCCCTATGGTATCAAACCAAATACCGTACCCGCATCCATGTGACCCATACGGAGTTCTTTCCCACTATCACAGGGGAAACCTATAAGTGGAAAGACAATGAAGGTCTGATCTCCACAGCCAATGACCTAACCACTATTCCACAAGCCGCTTTTGCCGGCAAACGGGAACTGACCAAGGTATGGGTCTCTTCAGCTGTGAAAACAATACTGCCGGCGGCTTTCCATGGCTGCACCTCACTTGAGGCTATCTTGAAGAAGGGAGCTAATTATGGTTCATCACCCCTCACAGAGACCGAGATTAAATCCATAGGGGATAGTAGCTTCACCGGTTGCACCTCTCTCAAAACCCTACCATGGGCTACTAAGGTTAATGAAATCGGAGAAAAATGCTTCAAACACTGCTCGTCACTGACCTCCGTACCGTTCTTTGACCAAGTGACCTATATCCCTTCAGAGGCTTTTGCCGGTACCGCATTGAAAACAATCGAGGCCCAAAAACCTTTGTATGTAGCAAACCAAGCCTTCCAAGATTGCCGCAGTCTGGAGACGGTTAAGTTGGATAACGCCCTCTACATAGGCGAACAAGCATTCGCACAATGTGCGCGACTCAAGTCAGCTGACCTGTCGAAAGCGACCATCATCGATGACCAAGCTTTCTACCAATGTACTGCCCTCGATAATCTGATACTCTCCCAAGCAGACACCATCGGCAAGCAAGCCTTCGCTCAATGCTCCGGCTTAAAATCCATCTCTCTGTTCAATGCCCGTACCATCGGCGCTTACGCTTTTGGGGAGTGTACCTCTTTAAGAGAGCTCTCGTTCTCCGAGCGTTTAGTCCTTGTACCCGATGGGATGTGCGAGAACTGCACAGCCCTCGAGCAGATATCCGCCCCCAAAATAGGAAATGTAGGCCCTCGCGCATTCTATGGCTGTAAGAACCTCAAAACCATAGACCTCTCCCACGCTACCGATATTCGCAGCCAAGCGTTCGCAGGGTGTGAGAAACTGAATAAACTCGACTTCGGACCTAACCTCTTTACTATCGGTGATAGCGCCTTTGCCGGCTGTTCAGGTATCCAATCCGCACATTGCCGCTCGATCGTTCCGCCCGTCTTGGGCAAACAAGCTTTTGCCGGAGTAAAAGTGGGTAACATCATCCTTTATGTACCGCGTGGTACTGTGGAGATGTACCGCAGCAGCGATTGGGGGAAATATGAATGGAAAGACATCCGCGCCGACTTGGACATGACTGTCACAGCTGACCTCTATTGCGGGGATACCATCGCTCTGGCTTCCTCCCTAACGGGTTTTCTCGCAACGGGACAGAAGTTACAACTGTCCTCGTCCAATAATAACATCGCCATCGTGGACACAAACAATGTGGTTAGAGTGAAAAATACCCCCGGCGAGGTAACCATCACTGCCACTATCCCCAACACTATCTATGCTAAGACACTTCGTTTCCGCATCCTTCCCAAACCCACTCCTACACCTCACTCTTACGAAGTGATCGCTCTTCAAAACAAGGGCGGAGTAGTGACGCCTGAAGTTACTCAAGCGCACCAAGGCGAATGGGTGGATGTAACCGTTCAACCCGATGCCGAATATATGCTCGACACTGTGGCAGCACAAAGCGACACCGTTCATTGGAACCGACCCGTCGAACTCTATATGAACGTACAAGACTATACGAAATACCGCTTTAGTATGCCCGACTCCTATGTGGCAGTGGGAGCATTGTTCTCCCAACCTCAGAAGCTATTCCTCAATGAGAACCAAAACCATGTGGCGGACTATACCAAGTACTATGGACAAATAATGAATGTCACTCTGGGTCGCACCTTCACCCCGGGTATCATCTATACCTTTGCTTTACCCTTCGATCTGCCTACGCTGGTGGGTACGCCACTGGAAGGATGTACAATAGCGCATGCCATCTATGCTACGCGGGATGATAACAACGGACTGCAAGTCCGCTTCACTACCGATCCGCAAGGACAGGACACCTGCCCTGCTATTCATGCCGGACACCCCTATCTGCTATGGGTGAATAGAACAATAACCCAACCAACGTTTGAGTTCGTGTGCATCTCCGACATCACCGGTCAAAACGACACCATCTCCGATAGGGTGGTCATACACGGACTAACTTCACCGCAACAAGTACCCGGGCAAGATAAGAACTATCTCTTTTTCTCAGGTAATAAACTTTGCTACCCGTCTCATACCGGAACCATCAAGGCTTTCCGTGTCTTCCTCCAAATCTTAAATAAGCAGGACTATGGTATCAAACCTTCTTACTGGATTATGGATAACGGCAGGACGTGGCAAGGGGAAGGAGAAGAATTAGATTTTCCTTTGGAGACGGACGAACAAGGCACCGATATGGATCTGATAGAAATGGGCGTTCCGATGCAACTCCCGTGCTACAAGTATTTGGATAATAACCATATCGTCATCTTCCGCAACGGAAAACGCTATACTATTCAAGGTCAATTAATTAACTAATCACTAATAACTAATCACTAACCACTAACCAATTATGAAAACTCAATCGTATCAAACTCCCAAAACGGAGCAAGTCAATTTCTACGGAGTCTGCCCCCGTATGATGCAATCTGCCGACCCAAGTCAAGCAAATGCATCTCCTGCTCCTCGTCGGCCGTCGGAAATCAATAAACTCCCCTAATCACTAATCACGAATCACTATGAAAAAAGGATTATTAGCCATCTCACTTGGCTTGATGATGGTTAGTTGTCAACCTCCGGTTATTTTTCCTACCTATACATTGGAGGTGAACGAAGACCAAATGAGTACCGTACCCGGGGTGCTAGTCGAGCAACCGTACGGCGTTATAACCCTATCTTTCTCGGACGAGATAGATGAAAGCGTGATCCAAAACTTAAGACTGGTGGATTACACCGATCCTGTACCGACTATTTTACCAAAGTCCTCTATCGAAGGGGTCTCGTTCTCAGTCAATAAGGAAGATAAGAGCCAAGTATGGCTTGACCTCACCGACTTGAAATCGTCCGAGTCGCGTGCGGTCACCTTGGCATATGAGAACAACGATGGGTTCGTGACAGCGCATATGATGCTCGTTCCCGATACGGCAGCGACAGTGATGTACGAAGAGCACGATGCTTATACAGCGGTGATTTCGGACATCCATCTGAACGACCAACGCGCTATGGACGGCCAATGGAGTTGGTTCATAGACAATCAACCCTATCTGATAGAATACCTGGATCATCTAATTGAACACAAGGATGAGTACAAGGAGTTGGTGCTGCTCGGCGACCTCTTTGACGAAGAGGTTACCCCGTTGCCGCTTCCTACTTTTGCTGTGGATGGCGATGCGGTATCGGAGAAGGAGTATCTGCGTGCTATTGCCCGAGTGGAGGAAAACAAAGAGGTCCTGGACAAGATAAAAGAGGTACAGAACGTCGGCATACAGGTAGTCTATGTTCCCGGCAACCACGATAGCGGATTGGATGAGAACTTATTGCACGAGTTCTTAGGAAACGGAGCTAAGTTTGTGGAGGATGTACAGGGGTTAGGTTCGTATATATCTTCGGATGTGATTATGGAACATAGCCACCGGTACGATATACTATGCTCGCCGGACCCGTATTCCAATATCGGAATAGATGATGTTACGGCGGAAAACGCCTTCATGGGTATTCAGTATTTCACCACCCGCATTGCGGCTACCAATAGGTATAGAGGATTGGCAAGAGCAAGTCTGGGGGATTTTGGTTTTGCCTCGCTGAGTGAGTTGGAGGCAGAAGCCGGCAGACCCGGAAGGGATGATTTCAATAAGTTTATCCTGTCGTTGGTATGCAACGTGGTGCTGATTGCCAAACACGTAGAGGGCATAGATACCATACCTGTCCCTACGGGACTTTACGGCTTGACGAGCGACTATGTCCTTGACGAGTATTTTTATCAATCCACCGAGTCGGAACCATTACTGTATCAAACGATGTGGAAGCAAGAGGAATGGGAGAGACGGTTGCTGCATAATAACGCTCCGGCAGATTTCCCGTTTTTGTTAGGGGCTATGATTTGTGAGGTGCCGTTTGCGGACGCTATAGCGGTGAATAGACTGTTTGGGGAAGACGACACTTATAAAGTGGTTGTTTTCGGTCACACGCATATACCTTATCTTCGCATAATGGAACGAGAAGATGAAGGATATATCTATGCCAATACCGGTTCGTGGGTGGACGAGAATGCTTGTTCTCACCCCGTCCGCACAGCGGTGGAGATCTACGATGGCGACCAAGGTCGTCAGGTGCGCCTTGTGCAGATGGGCAAGGATTATCAGTTGCATAAACTATCCCCCTCCCTCTGGACGAAGTAAAAAAAACACTTTTTTTCTTGTTAAGTATTGCATATGTTAAAAAAAAAGCAGTACTTTTGCAATCGAAACCATTAAATTAGGTAATATCAAATATGAAAAAACCAATTATTATTCTCTCTCTCTTTTGTTTTACCTCCCTTTTATGGGGTATCGAACCCTCCCGCGTAGTCAACCTCCACACCTCTGCTCCGGCGGAGAGCAATGGCTTTACCTCTGAGGATGATATCGCCCGTATCTGTCGCGAAGATATCCGTCGGGAAGAACGGTCAAAAGATTGGGCTAAATACTATCGCTACGAACAACAAAACGATAGCCTTATCGCCAACCATATTCCTGTTAAAGCCGTATTCATGGGCAATAGTATTACCGATAACTGGGGCAAATGGCGTCCGGAGTTCTTTGCTAAATATCATTGTGCCGCACGGGGTATCAGCGGACAAACATCTTACCAAATGCTTGCGCGTTTCCAATCCGATGTTATTGACCTGAATCCCGAGAAAGTGTTCCTGCTCGTCGGCACCAATGATGTAGCGTGTAATAATGGCCCTATTTCCGATAAACATTTTATGGCGAACATCCGTTCTATGTGCGAACTGGCTACGCTGCACCATATCCAACCTATCCTCTGCTCTATCTTACCCCATCGCGCGTTTACATGGAACCGGGATGTAACCGGAGTGGTAGAGCGCATCGATGGTCTCAATAAGCAACTCAAAGCTTATGCCGAGCAGCAAGGTTATCCGTATGTCGATTATAATAGCGCTATGCGTGCCGAGGATGGCGGCATGCGTGACGAACTGAGCAAGGATGGGGTACATCCGTACAAAGAGGCATACGATATTATGGAACAAATGGTTATCCCTTATCTTCAGTAACCTAAATTTTTTATGCCTTTTTGTGCAAAATAGGAAAAATAGCAGAAAAGAGCAAAAAATATTTGCATATATGAAAAAAAAGCAGTATTTTTGTGCGAAAATTCGAAAATCAAGTTCGAAAATTAAAAATAATATAATGTATAGGATGACCCTGTTCTTCAACACAATTCTTGCGAAGACAACCCTCTTTACGGGGGGGGGGTACTATTCGTATGTAAATATTATAACCCATAGATAATTACAATGCCTATCCGGACATTTGTCCGGGTGGGCATTGCTGTTGTATTGCCAATTTGATAATAAAAAATATTAACTCAAAAATTTAATTACTATGAGAAAAACATTTCTTTTTATTTTAGCCCTATGCGCAGCGAGTGCGGTGTGGGGAACTCCGAAGAGTGGTCTTATTGACGGCACTTATTACATTGCCAGTAAAACTGACTTGGAAGGTTTCCGCGATGCGGTGAATGGAGGTCAATACTCTTTAAACGCTGTTCAAACGGCGGATATTGATTTCGGCATGACTTCCGAAGGATGGGATGGTTCGTGGCAAGTGCCTATCGGTACTACCGAAGCCAAAGCTTATACCGGTACCTACGATGGTCAAGGTTATACCATTTCCAATTTCTTGATTTATTATCATAAGGATGTTGATACACAACTCAAAACTTATTTGGGTATTGGTTTATTCGGTGTGGTAAAAGGTGCTACCTTGAAGAATATCCATATCACTTGTGCTACGGAGAATAAGTTTGAAGGTAATCCTGAGGACATGAAGGTAAAGGGTTGTGGTATTTTGTGCGGACAAATGCAGGATGCCACAACGATAGAAGATTGCTCCGTTGAAGGTGGTGCTTATGTTGGTACTGCGTCAAATACGGCTCTTCTTTGTGGTAATAACGCAGGATCTAAAACTGTGGACGCTAAAAGCACCATCAATCGTTGTTGGGTTTCCGGTACGTTGCGTATAGGACGAACTGAAAATTTTAGTGGTATTTTAGGTTATGCCTATAATGTAAGTATCACAAATAGCTATAATCTTGGGACATTGAATGTAGTTCGTGACTATAAAGTTAATGTGGGTGGTATCCTTGGTTATGGGAACGCAGATAAAGGTCCTCGTGTAGTCCAATTAAGCAATTGCTACAACTATGGAACTGTTAAGGATGGACGTGCCGCTGCTAGTCAAGCTACAACGCAAACTCTTACTCTTGGAGCCATTGCGGGTAATGATAGAAGTTCTGAATATGCATCTGTTTCTAATTTATATTTCTTAACCGGTTCTTGTGCAAGTGCAGGTTCTGGGATTGTGTCTTCCGCTGTATCTAAATCCGCAGAAGACTTCAAGACATTGGCTGCTTCGTTAGGAGACGAGTTTGTAGATGGTACGGATTATCCGGTTCTTGCGAAACTCACTCCGGCATTGGAATTTGAGACCTCGGAGTTTGAGGTAATAGCGGAAGCAAAATCATCTATTGAAAATGCTCTTGTCGGTTTAGTGGAAGGTGCATATCCTAATTTTGGAGCACTCACTTATGAGTTGACCGGAGACGCTATCGGTACGTTGGTAGATGGAACAGCAAATGTGAATCTCAATGGTGCTACAGGAACAGCTACTATTACTGCTTCAGTAGCCGGTAGTAATTACTATAAGGAAGCGGTGGCTTCTTATACGATTACGGTGAAGGAACCTCCTACTCCCATAGTGACTTTCCCTAATGTGACGGATAGTAAGAAGTCTGTTGCTTTAGATGTCGAATCATTTACAGAGGCAGCAACGGTGGATATGACCGTTCCTGTCGTATATTCAAGTAGTAATGAAAATGTTGCTATGGTGGACAACAATGGTGAGGTTACCGTTTTGACTACCGGAACGACTGAAATTACAGCCAAAGTGGAAGCCAAGAAGGGAGAGTATAAAGAGGCAAGTGCTACCTACACCCTTACCGTTACTGCTTCAGAAGCAAGCGAAGTTTCGTTCGTGGAGAAATATGGGAATACGACTACTTGGGATAATTATCCAAATGACAAAAAGATTACAGGTACCGATAATATATTCTATTGGGTTGTCAACAAAACTCGGCGTAAATCAGACGATAAGATTGGTTCAAATGTTGGTCTTCGTTTTGGAAGTACATTAACAGAAGGTTACCACCTCCTACCAGACCCAGAACACAATGGTGGTATTATGGAAGGAGGTATTAAACGCATCGCCTTTACATATAAAGAGGCTGAGGATGGTTCGGGTGTCAATTTGGAAATAAGTGCCGGTGAAGTTTCGCGTTCTATCAAAACTGAACCTAAATCAGGAGTAGAATTGTCATTTGCCGCTAATTTCTTAGTGAAAGAGAATACTTCGCTAAAGATGTTCAATACTAATGGTGCTTCTGTGGTTACCATTGGTCCGATTTCGATTGTGCCCTACTTGCTCTTTACAACCAAATCGGATGAGGCATTCTTGTCATTAGTGAATGAATACGACATTAAGAATGTGCTTATCGATAACACCGATGATGGCGAGGTGGTATATTCCATCCTTACCGCAGATCACCAATCTCAGATTAGTAATGACGGTGTAGTTACTTTCGACGAAGTTACCGAGTCGGAGACGATTACCATCCAAGCCGCGTGGACTCCGGACGGTGAATCGTCTGCAACAGTTACCACGACCATGACGCTTTATGTTGATGTTGAAAGTAAGACAGATAAAACCGTAGAAGAGAAATTTTCAAACTATGGCGAAACCGGTTGGGCAAGTTCCGAAAAGGATGAGGCTACTAAAAATGGTGATGTTTATGATTGGCGCACAAAACGGACCCGCCATAGAACGACTGATAAATTGAAAGATGGACAACAGGCTATTTGGTTTGATACCAACGGTTATGTTGCTACAGCCGATGCCGAGGACAATACTAAGATTGGCCCTGCCGAAGGCGGTATCAAACGTATTGCTTTCGATTGGAATCAAAACGACGATAACCAAACGGGTGATGATCTCTATATTTCTATTTCGGTTGATAATGAAGAAGTGTCTGCTATCAGACGCGATGGCGGAGAGCAACCGGCAGAACCTTGGCAATATATTCACAACCTCAATGTGAAAAAGAATGCTACGTTGAAGATTGAAAACAAATCTACAACGTCTAGGGAAGAAGGCGGTCGTGTGAAGATTGGTACAATCGTCATTACTCCGTATCTGCTCTATACTACGAAATCTGATGAGGTGAAATTAAGCAAAGGGACGTATGTTAATACCGATCTCATTAACAATACGAATACAGATGGTACAATTACCTTCTCTGCAGAACCTAACGGTTATGTAGAACTTCAAGAGAATCCGACGTATCCCGGAACGTTCGAGTTGCTGAAAGCAGGTGAAGTAACGATTACTGCCACTTGGATTCCTTCCAATGCAGCAGATGGTGAAATAGTAACCACGTCTTATGTGCTCAAGATTAATGATAAGGAATACATGGATGCTCATTTTGCAACCGAAGGCAAATTGGAGAAAGTACTTGGCAATACATTTACCAATGCTGTTACATATACGAAAGGCGAGGGTACTGCAACCTATATCAGTGACGATCCTTCGATTGCAGAAGTAAATGCTTCTTCCGGTGAAGTAACTATAAAAGGTATTGGTACAACCACTATTAAGGCGCATCTGGACGCAACAGAGAATTACTTTGCTTGGGATGGCTCTTATACCTTAGTAGTTCGCTCCGGTGTGACTGACGACAAGAAACTCGTGGAAGGCTTCAGCAATATTACAACAACCTCTACTACTGCTGCCAAGTGGGAGGGCGATTTAAAAGACTACTTCTCGTGGAACGTAAACAAGGCTCGCCGTAGCGAAGATAAGATAGCAGACGAAGTAGGCGTTTGGATGAGTGCAAAAGGTTCTATTGCTACCGAAGGTGTTATTGAGGGCGGTATCAAGTACTTTACCTTCAATTGGATGCAACCGTCTGTTGAAAAGGGAGCAACTTTACGTCTCAACCTTGCAGCAGGTGAAAAGAACTATCATCAAGACTACGTGGTAACGACAGAAAATGGTGGTTCCACGAATGAGATCTTCTATTTCGCTGGCGATATGCAAGTCAAGAAGAATGTACAACTCACCCTGACGAATGAGTCGTTCAAAACCGATGGTGGTGCGGCTCTTACTGAAAATGGTCGTATCGTATTGGATAAATTTGAGATTGTGCCGTATCTCTTCTATACGACCAAGAGTCATACGATTGACGATGCTACCATAGGCGAGACCTATACGAATACAGACCTTATTAATAATATAGATAAGGGTGCGGTTACGTATAGCCTCATAGGTGAAGGTGCTGACGAGATTGCAGAGATTAATGCCGACAATGGTCTAGTAACCGTGAAGGCAGGTGGTGTGGTTACCGTTCAAGCTAAGTGGGTACCGGAGGGTGTTGGAGAAGACGAGTTCGTTACAACTACTTACGAGTTGACGATTAACTTCCCCCAACCGACGATTACCTTCAATAATATTGAGGTCGCTTTGGATGGTACTGTAACGCCCGATATTAGGGTTGAGTTGGATGAAAAAGATATAACGGAAACGGCTACGATTTCGTACGAAGTGGCAGATGAAAATATCGCCACTTGGGATGCAACGGATGGCTGGAAACTCAAAACGAATGGTACTACACAGGTAACTGCCAATGTGGCAAGAACAACAAAATATGGCCCGGCTTCCAAGACAGCCAAAATCGAAGTAACCAATATCATTCCGGCAGAAGGAACCTACTGGACAGAGACCTTCTCTTCGATAGGTAATGTTAATGATTATATTGAAAGCAGAAAAGCTGATATTGTAGGAGATAGTAGCATCTATTCTTGGGCAATGAGGAATTATCGCCGCAGACAAACGCAGGCGGATTCTTTAGCCACAGAACAAGCCATAAGGTTGAGCAATGCTAATAACAATTATATCGAAACTCTCAATAATCAAGAGGGCGGTATCAAACATATCTCGTTTAATTGGCGTACTCCCGGTACCGAAGCAGACCAATTGCCAATCAACTTAAATGTGAGTGTTTGCTACAACAATAATTACCAAGACACTGTCAAACGTCCTATGACTCGTGCTAAGAGTAAAGATAATATGACGGACAACCTATATTGCAGTAATTTCTTCGTAAAGCAGAATGCTAAACTGAAGATTGATATTGCTGATGAAACTTATTCAGTGATGCTTATCGGTCCTATCACCATTACTCCGTATCTGCTTTACACCAAGAAGGTGGTTGAGAAGACCTATGTTGAAGGTGGCGACAATACCATTGACGTTACCGAGAACTTGATTAACAACCTCGAAGCGGGTGAGGAGGTTACGTATTCACTCTCCGCCGGCGCACAAGCACAGATTGATGGTTCCACTATCACCTTGGCAAATGTAACTGAGGATGTTATCGTTACGGCTAAGTGTGGCGAGGTTTCTACCACCTTCACGCTGAAGGTGACGGCAAAGACTCCCGACTTTACTCTTGAAAACAAGACTGCGGGTGCATTTGCTACTATCTGCTTGCCGAAGAAGATTGACCGCATTGAGAATGGTACTCTCTATAGCATCAGTTATGGTGATAAGACATCTATTGAGTTTGTTGAAGCCGATTATGCCAACGACGATGCCGGTATGCCTTACCTCGTACAAGTAACAGCAGATGGTAATGTTAACTTCTA
>CALCGR010000062.1 GCA_937901025.1 uncultured Bacteroidales bacterium | reverse complement strand
TTTTAGGCTGCAAAATTACAAAATTTTTTGTAACTTTGCAAATCTTTTTGAAAAAATGCAACCAAATATGTTCAATTTTAGTCCCATTTTGGCAAAATTCGTCGGGAAGTACGACCAAATCCTGGTGATTGAGAGTAAAGCGCTCCAACCGATAGGGGTCTGTGACTATCCTACCCTATGGCTTGAAGACGGGGAGGAGAACAAGTGCCTGACGCAAGTAGAAAAAATCTGGGATTTCCTGTTGGCGCAAAACGCTACTCGTCAGAGTCTACTGGTGAACGTAGGCGGCGGAACGATTACCGATATGGGCGGTTTTGCGGCGGCTACCTATAAGCGGGGCATTGCTTGTGTCCATATCCCGACTACGATTCTGTCGATGGTCGATGCCTCCTGGGGCGGCAAGACCGGTTTCGATTACGGCGAGATAAAAAACAGCGTGGGCGTTTTCCACCAGCCCGTAGAGACGATTGTGGACACAAGGTGGCTTAGTTCCCTCCCCCTCGAGCAAGTTCTCTGCGGGTATGCTGAGATGCTCAAACACGGCCTGATTGCGGACAAGACGTATTGGAAGGCGCTGCTGAACTACGACCCCTCGCAGGAACCGAACAACGAGACGATGCGTCAACTCATCGAGCAGTCAATCGGCATCAAACAACTCATTGTCAGTCAAGACCCGAAGGAGAATAGCCTTCGCCAAGTCCTCAACTACGGCCACACGATAGGTCATGCGTTGGAACTGACCCCAATCAATCACGGCTATGCCGTGCTCTACGGGATGATTGCGGAGAGTTATATCAGTCATGTGTTGTTGGGACTGGACAAGGAGGTCGTCACTCAACTCGTACACCTAATGAACACGTATTACGGGAAACCGCAATGCGACTGCAAACAAGCGGATGCACTCATTGAGCGCATGCACCAAGATAAAAAGAACACCGATAAACAGGACCTTCGTTTTACGCTACTCAAAGCCATCGGCCAACCCGTGTGGGGACAGGTAGTGGATGAAAAACTGGTTCGCGAATCATTAGATTACTTATTTTCCGTATGAAAAAAATATTCAGTTTCCTTATTTTATTATCGTGCGCGTACACATACGCGGGGATTACTACGTATCAATTCACTTCTGTCAAATGGGCCAGCCAAGTAGGCGCCACCAAGTGTGACGGAAAGACGGACGGCTGGAAAGCTACCAAGGATGGCGGCGCATACGATGCCGGCCGTATCTGGGCAGATGGTTCGTTACATGGTGCCGGTGTTAGTGTACAAACAGGGCAATCGGGTGTAGAGGTCACATCTATCCGCTCGTTTACAGACATCCGCCGCATCGACTTTAACCTTTGCCAAAACTCCAGTAATAAAGGACAAGGGGTTATCTATATTCAAGTAGGAGAGATATGCGACTCGATTGTGATGACCAATCAAGGGATGACAAACAGCGACCTCAATCGCGATAGTATCATCCGATTGGCAACACCGGTATCGGGTCCTATCACGTTTAAGGTTGTTTGTACCAAGAACGCCATCCATATCAACTCCATCACCATCCGCGCCAAAGAGGGAGGATCCAATCCGTTTACACAACCCTCTTTCCAACTCGTGACCGATAGCAAGCAGTTGCGTGATAGCGACCTTGTTATCTTTGGCGTCGCGGACGGAGTAACGAATCAGATTATGGGATATTACGATTCCGAAGTGAGCAAGAACAATATCCACGCCGTAAAGGCGAAGTACGCCAATAACCGCACCGAAGTGGAACCGCAGTTGGAGATGGCGTACCTGTTTCACGAACTTCCCACCCCCGGCGGGACGCAGCGTGTATGGACCATCGAGGACATCGGTTACGGCGAATTATATCTGGTAGCCGACGGGGGGAGAACGAAGAATAAACTCACCCTTTGGGACAAGGTGGAATCGCCTTCCTACGGGAATTTCGGGTTATGGTCCATCGATATCGCCGCGGACGGCAAGGCTGTGGTTAAGAACAACGGCAACTCCGAGCGCAAGTATATGCAATACAACGCCGCGGACAAGCTCTTTGGATGCTATGAAGACCCGAATAGTCAAACGAAGATTGCCCTATACCGCTATACGGAAGCCCAAGGCACCGACGAACCCGCGATTGCCGCTGCCTTCGTGAACTTCGGGGACATCCGATTCGCCGGATCCGGAAGTTCCGGAATGTCCGGTGTTTCCGGGACTCGCACGATACCGGTAAACGGCAATAAACTGACGGAACCCATCGCCGTGAGTCTAAAAGACGGCAATGCGTTTGCGCTCGACAAAAACGAACTCGACCAAGATGGCGATTATTTGACGATTACCATGACGGCGAGCGAGGCGGGGGCGTTTACAGATACCCTCATCTTCACCTCTACGGGCGTCACCCATAAAGTGCCGGTGATGGGGAACCTGATCGGTGTCAAAACCGTGAGCGAGGTAGTACAATGTGCCGATTTTGCGACCATCTTCTTAGGCGATGTGGTGGTAACAAAGAAATACGACAAGTATATCTTTGTGCGCGACGCAACGGGTTCGATGCTGATTTACGACAGCGTCGATCCCTCCGGCAAACCTTATGGACAAGGGTTGGCGAACGGACATGTGCTGAGTAACGTGCAAGGACGGTTCAAGAACTATTTTGGTCTACCCGAACTGAGTCCCACCGCCGCTTGGAGTGTAGGCGCACAGAAAGTAGAATGTCTGCCGGAACCGGTAGAGAAAGTTGATAGCAGCGATGTATGCCGCTATGTCACCATCACCCCGGGCGAGGACTATACGATTGTCGATCCGTTCAAGACCGGCATCGATGTAGACCCCGACCTGCCGATGGACGCCATCGTGATGTGGGCACACGATGCCCTTGAGTTATGGGTAGTCAAACAAGACGCCCCTACTGCCCTACCCCTCTACCCCTCTACACCTCTACGCCCCAAGAAAATCTTCCTCGACGGACAGATTTGGATTAAGCATGAAAATAAGATCTATCCACTATAAAGACTACGTCTTTTGTGCCTGGCGCAAACGGTTTGTCAGACTCACACCGGAGGAGTATGTCCGTCAGATGTTCTTAGAGCGTCTGGTGACGAACTACGGCTATCCGCGCGAGCGCATCGCGGTAGAGGTGCCCCTCATCGACAAGCGCGCCGATGCCATCGTATATGACCAACATTCGCAGCCGAAGATGATCATCGAGTTTAAGGCGGAGACGGTAACACTCACCCAAAAGACACTGGACCAAGCCGCCACCTATAACCGGCAGGTACACGTGCCGTACTTGATTCTACACAACGGGCCGACGACCCTCGTGGCCTGCATCGAACCCGAAATACGTTTCTTAAATACTATACCTCAATGGACCGAGTTATCGAATTAAATGACGGTTTGGATACCGCCCTGTTTTACGGCGTCAACAACCGGAACATGTTAGTGCTCAAAGACCAGCACCCCGACGTAAGGATCGTAGCGCACGGCTATCAAATCAAAGTGATTGGGAGCGAAGCGGGGATTGATAAGTTTTGTCACGACCTGAGCCTCTGCGAGCAGTTCTGTCTGGAGCACAACGTCCTAGACGAGAGTCGTATCCTACAACTCATCCACGGGGAGAAACCGAAGGAGCAGACGGAGGATAACCTCATCCTGCACGGCGTCAACGGACGAATGGTCGTAGCCCGCTCACTCAACCAGCGGCGACTGGTGGACGAATATGACCACAACGACCTGCTCTTCGCCATCGGTCCCGCGGGTAGCGGTAAGACCTATACCGCCATCGCGTTAGCAGTCCGGGCCCTAAAAAACAAAGAGGTAAGACGCATCATCCTCTCCCGTCCTGCCGTAGAGGCCGGCGAGAAACTGGGTTTCCTGCCCGGCGACATGAAGGAGAAAATCGACCCTTACTTGCAACCACTCTACGATGCACTGCAAGATATGATTCCCGGCGTCAAACTGACGGACTATATGGAACGCGGCATCATCCAGATTGCCCCATTGGCTTTTATGCGCGGGCGCACCTTATCCGATGCTATCGTCATCCTCGATGAGGCGCAAAACACCACCATACCGCAACTGAAGATGTTCCTCACCCGACTCGGTTTACATAGTAAGATGATTGTCACGGGCGACCTTACACAAATAGACCTGACCGCCAGTCAGCGGTCAGGTCTAAAAGACGCTATCGATCGGCTACACTCC
This sequence comes from uncultured Bacteroidales bacterium, assembly GCA_937901025.1. Taxonomy (GTDB): domain Bacteria; phylum Bacteroidota; class Bacteroidia; order Bacteroidales; family Paludibacteraceae; genus Colicola. The sequence continues at coordinate 9,505 of CALCGR010000062.1, read as the reverse complement.
GTCAAAGGAATCGCCATTGTAGAATTCAATCAAAAAGATATCGTTCGTCACCCGCTCGTAAGTCGGATCGTATCCGCTTACGCGAAGGAAGACTAATTATTTCTGCCAGTTATCCTTCAGGCTCGCTGTGCGATTAAGCACAAGGTGCTCCGCCGTCGTGTCCTGATCCACTACAAAGAACCCGTTCTTGAGCAATTGGTAGTGGTGCAGTTCGGGTACCCCGCCGTCGATAGGCAACGGTTTCATCTCCTTGCGTAATGCACTCTCCGCCTTACACGTCACCACTTGCAGACTATTGGGATTAAGCAGGTCGCGGAAGTCTCCCTCCTCAGCGGACGGGTTTTCGCAAGCAAACAGGCGGTCATATAGACGCGTCTCTACATCGACGCACGAGGTACACTCCACCCAGTTGATGGTAGCCTTCGTCTTACGGTTACCACCTTCGGTACCGGACTTGGAATCCGGGTCATAGGTAGCGTAAACGGTCGTGATCTTACCCTCGGCATCCTTCTCACACCCGGTAGCCTGGATGATATACGCGTTCTTAAGACGCACCTCGCGTCCGCCGGGGCTGAGACGGAAGAAGTCCTTATTACCCTCCTCCTGGAAGTCTGCCCGCTCGATATACAATTCTTTGGCGAACGGCATCTCACGATTACCTAACTCCGGCTTCCCGTCGATATTCTCCGCTATAATCGTCTCCCCCGCCTTGTCATAGTTCGTGATGACGAGTTTGACGGGATCAAAGATAGCCAGCATGCGCGGAGCCGTCTCCTTGAGTTCCTCGCGAATCGTGTGCTCGAGCAGTCCCACATCAATCATCCCCTCTACCTTCGTATATCCGATGGCATCAATGAACCGGCGGATAGCGGAAGCGGTATAACCGCGGCGTCTCAGACCGCAGACGGTCGGCATACGCGGGTCGTCCCATCCGGCTACCAGTCCCTCTTGAACGAGTTGGAGCATCTTACGTTTGCTCATCACAGTATAAGTGATATTGAGCCTATTGAACTCAAACTGATGGGTACGGTCATTGACATCCTTCGGGTTCCGTTGGAAACCAAACTCAATCATCTTATCAATGAAGTAATCATATAGCGGACGGTGCACCACGAACTCGAGCGTACAGATGGAGTGAGTGACTCCCTCAAAGTAATCCGACTGACCGTGAGCAAAGTCGTACATGGGATATACATTCCACTTGCGACCGGTGCGGTGGTGTGGATGAGAGGTGATGATACGATACATAATCGGATCGCGGAAATGCATATTCGGATTCGCCATATCAATCTTGGCGCGGAGCACCATCTTACCCTCCTCTATCTCACCGTTCTGCATGGCTTGGAAGAGACGCAGGTTCTCCTCTACGGGACGATCCCTATAGGGCGAAGCTACCCCCGGCTCGGTAGGCGTTCCTTTCTGCTCGGCAATCTGTTCGGCCGTCTGCTCATCCACATACGCCATGCCGTGTTTGATGAAGGCAATCGCCAAGTCATAGAGCTGCTGGAAATAGTCGGAAGCGTAATAGACGTTCCCCCACTGGAAACCGAGCCATTGGATATCGCGCTGGATAGAGTCTACATACTCCACATCCTCCTTCACGGGATTGGTATCATCAAAACGCAGGTTACAAACGCCCTTGTATTTCTCGGCAATACCGAAGTCCATACAGATGGCCTTCACGTGACCAATATGCAGATATCCGTTCGGTTCCGGCGGAAAACGCGTCTGTATGCGACCATCGTTTTTACCTTCTTGTAAATCGTTTTCTACAATCTGCTCAATAAAATTGAGACTTCTTTCTTCGTCCATAATCACAATCCTTTAATGACTCCGCGAGGGGAGGATTTAACAAAACTGACTATCATCTCTTTTTCCGGGGAATCGGGTACATTCGCTTCGATATATTCGATGGCCTGGGTGATGTTCATATTCGACATAAACAGATACCGATACACCTCCTGGATTCGCGCTACCCGGTCGGCATCAAAGCCGCGACGCTTGAGACCTACGGAGTTCAGTCCGCAGAAACTAATCGGTTCGCGTGCCGCAATCACGCAAGGCGGTACATCCTTGTTCACCTTCACTCCTCCCTGCAACATCACATACGAACCGATATGCGAGAATTGGTGGATCAGCGTTCCGCCACCAATCACGGCGCAGTCGTCTATCTCCACTTCCCCCGCTACCTGCGTGGCGTTGGACATAATAATGTTATTATGCAGCACACAGTCGTGAGCGATATGGCAATAGGCCATAATCAGGTTATTACTCCCTATCACGGTCTTACCCTTACTGGCGGTACCGCGGTGAACGGTAACACACTCGCGGAACGTGTTATAATCCCCAATCTCAACGGTCGTCTGCTCGCCCTTAAACTTAAGGTCTTGCGGGATGGCACCAATAACCGCACCCGGAAAAACATGATTACCGCGACCCATGCGCACACCGGAACAAATCACCGCGTGAGCGTCAAGAATACAATTCGGACCGATAACGACATCGTCCTCAATGACTACGTAAGGTCCAATCTGAACCGACGAGTCCACTTTTGCGTTAGGATGAATGAATGCTTCCATATAGTAATTTTTTACAACAATCCGTATTAAACTTATGCCCCGGATATTCGGCGACAATCTTTCCCTCAATATGCACACCCGACAGTGCCAAGTCCCCGATGATATCGAGCAGTTTATGCCGCGCGGGTTCGTTGGGATAAATGAGTTTGGTCAGCGGACCGAAACATGACAAGACGAGGGCGTTTTTCAAACTTCCCCCCTTAATCAGCCCCACCATCAGCAGCGGCAATATCTCGTGTAAGAAACAGAACGTACGCGCCTTCGAGAACGCCTCCGGGAACTCACTAAGGTCTTGCAACGTCGCCGTCTGTTTGCCTATCGTGCGGTAGTTTACCGTCACCTCCACCTCATAGTGGTCACTCGGCAGCAGGGTCATCTTACAGTTCCCGTTCTCAAAATGAATCGGTTCGGTCACTTTCCATACTTTTGCCGGCTGTTTCTGGTCTACCACGCCTACCCGCTCGATGCCCTCGATATACAACGATGAACTGCCGTTCAAGATGGGCACTTCGGGTCCGTCCAGCAGCACAAGGCAGTTGGTTATTCCCTTAGCGTACAACGCCGCCATCATATGCTCCACCGTTCCCGCCGACCATTCGCCCTCCTGCAGTTTCGTTCCCCTGTTCGTCGTAGTCACATACGTAGCCAAGGCCTCGCGCTCGGGCTCGGAATCCAGATCCACGCGACGGATACGAATCCCCGTATTCGGCTGAGCCGGACAAAGGGTCACCGTCGTCGTGACACCCGTATGCAAGGTGGTGCCGGTGAGTGTAAAACGATCTTTTAATGTATGCTGATTCATTTGAGTTTCTGTTCTAAGGCGGATAAACGGTGCAGGATATCCGGCAACTGCTTAAAACCTACCGCAGACTTGCGCCATTGTGCGGCATCAAAAGCGGGCGAACCTTCGTAATATCCGGGGGTTTTGATGGTCTTGGTCACACCCGTCTGCGCACCGAAGATCGTTCCGTCCGCGATCTCGATATGACCGGCTACGCCTACCTGACCCGCCAGGATACAATGGCTACCAATCGTCGTGGACCCGGCCACACCCGACTGACCACACATAAACGTCGACGCACCTACTTGCACATTGTGCGCCACCATCACCAGGTTATCCAACTTCGCATTCGTATGCACCACTGTCGAACCCATCATTGCCCTATCCACCGTGGTGTTAGCCCCTATCTCTACATCGTCTTCGACGACGGCATTCCCTATCTGCGGGATCTTCTGATTGACTCCCGCAGCATCGGGCTCAAACCCGAATCCGTCACCGCCAATCACTACCCCGGCATGAAGGATACAATCCTTCCCTACCTTACAATCGTGATAGACCTTCACCCCGGCATACAGAACCGTGTTATCCCCGATTGTGACATTATCCCCGATAAACACTTGCGGATAGATCTGCACGCCCCGTCCTAAGGTCACGTTCTTGCCTATGTACGCGAATGCACCGATATACGCATCCTCGGGCACACTCACCCCCTCGCTCACGAAGGAAGGTTGTTCTCTTCCTTGCCGAGGCGGATTGAGAGCCTTCGCCACCAACGACAATAGCTGACCCATCGCCCCTCTCGCGTTCTCCACAAGAATCATCGTGCATTGTGCATCGTGCATCGTGCATTGTGCCTCATCAACCAACGACTTCGTCACCAGTACAACCGAGGCACGGGTGGTCTCCAGACAGGGCAGATATTTAGCCTCCGTTAAGAAACTGAGGTCCCCCTCTTGGGCGGTCTCGATAGGGGCTACATTTCCTACTTGGCGATGACCATCGCCTACCACTTTACCCCCTAATAGGGCGGCTATTTGTTGGGCTTCAAATTGCATATTACAGTCGGTATTGGAATAGATAAATCTTCTTGGGTTTACGAGTAAGGGCCTCCAAATCCAAGATCTCACTGGCCTCAGCGATATCCCGAACCGAGCCGTCGTTATACAAGATATCAATGGTATCACCCTTCTCCGAATACGTATTACTGGTGCTCACGTGCTCCGTGAAGAAATACGAAGCATCGTCTTCACTAACCCCTAAACGGGTAGCATATAACTGCCGCAGCAACCGCTCGTCCGCCTCCTCCATCGGGGCCTCTAACAACGTCCCCTTGAACAACCGGCGATTCGTGAACGCTTGACTAAGCAGACTCAACACGCGGTCCTCAGACGACTGCCAGACCTTGATAGCGGACAGCACATCGCTATCGTCCAGCAGCGCATAGGTGTTCAGCGCTTCGCTACCCACATAAAAATCCTTGGCGCTGACGCGGTTATATAGGAAATAATGCAACGCAGGCGAACAGAACAACTCCTGCCCTTGCGCAGCTAACGCTTTCGCGCGTTGGAGAATCTTAATAAGCAACTGCTCCGCCCCTACCGAGGTCTTGTGCAGATAGACTTGCCAGTACATCAGCCGACGGGCTACCAAGAACTTCTCCACGGAATAAATCCCCTTCGCCTCCAACACCAACTTATCATTCACCACGTTCATCATCTTAATCAACCTCGCCGAGGCTACACTACCCTCCGTCACCCCGCAGAAGAACGAATCGCGACAGAGGTAATCCATCCTGTCCACATCGAGTTGACTGGAGATGAGTTGATGCAAGAACCGCCGAGGGTACTCGTCCTTAAAGATCCGTATTGCCATCTCAGGCGCCGGAATCGCCTCCATCATCAGTAGCGATATCTGCTCATGCGTAATCCCCTCTACCAGCGTATGCTCCAGCACATGCGAGAAAGGACCATGCCCCAGGTCGTGCAACAAAATCGCTACCATCGCCCCTTCGGCTTCCTCATCGGAGATCACAATCCCTTTCGCTCGCAACGAACGAATGGCTTCCTGCATGAGGTGCATCGCCCCCAACGAATGCAGAAAACGACTGTGCATCGCTCCCGGATAAACGAAATAAGACAAGCCTAACTGGCGAATACGATTGAGCCGCTGGACATACGGATGCTGCAAGATATCGTACAATCGTTCCGAAGGGATATCCAAAAATCCGAAGACGGGATCATTGATGATTTTGCGTTTATTGGGCATATTCTTCGTTTTTAGTGCGCAAAGATACTCAAAAATTCGCATATACGCAAGTTTTTTTCAACATTTTTCATTTTTTACTTGCATATTTAAGAAAAAAGCCGTACCTTTGCACCGGTTTTCGAAGATTATGCGAATTCCGACGAGGCCGCGGTGGTGGAATCGGTAGACACGAAGGACTTAAAATCCTTTGGCCCGAAACGGCTGTGTGGGTTCAAGTCCCACCCGCGGTACAAAAAAAGAGGCAAGTGTTGCCTCTTTTTTTTTGTTGTCTGTTGTTCGTTATCAGTAGTCGTTTGGATGGCGGACGCCGTCCCCTAAGCATTGGAACATGCGGGCAAACTGCTCTTGCAAACCATCCGTCAACATCATACTTCGGGTATCGTTATCCACCTCTATGCTGAGCTGTTCAACTCCTTTTGAAATGATTTGTACCATCTCATTATAAGTGATTGGATATAAAGCATAGGAATCCGCGACGGTGGTCTCATAGGTTCTTTCGAAATAAGAAGTAGCCGCATAGGGTTCTATCCAATACCTTCTCCCCCAAGGACCATAAGCATAGGTCCATCCGGGACTGTAGTTATAATCCGTTTTGGTTTCTTTGCGCAGCTCTACCGCATCCTGATTGAGGATATTGTGCAGGGTAATCTTAGAACCATCCTTGAGCACCATATATAGGTGATCGTCTTCATTAAAAACCCCTTGCAGTTTGCTGGACTCGGTAGAAACGATAATCCCCATGATCGTGTCCTCTTTAGAAATACGCACACCCAGGGCCATATCAAAGTCTTGAAATAGGTTTTGACTGGAAGTCACGATAGTGCGGACACCTTCGCTATCCGTTTTATTCAAGGCAACCTTCAATGGGCTACAAGCCATTGCCGTTAACATCAAAGTTAAAATCAAAAAATACTTTTTCATATTCACCAAATTTTTTAAAGGTTAATATATATGTTAGGATTTATCCAATCCCCAAGTAAAGCCAAAGTAAATATCCCATCCCCCGACCGGACCCCATACCATCGACGCATCAAAATCCTCGCTATACGGCTTGTCCGCACTGATGACCGGCCGGTCCTGCTTGAAGTTCGTCATATTCTCTGCCCCCACATACACCGACGCGTGATGAAAACGCTTGGTGACCTGCGCCGATAACTGCGGATACCACGTCGAACGGGTCTGCTCCCACCCGTCGGGTAAGCGCGTCGGACCCACAAACTGTGCCGTCACATTGAACTGCCATCCCTGTTTGGGCGTCACATAGGAAGTCGTAACCAACCCCTTAAACGTATGCTGCAACGCCTTGTCGCGCAACATATACTGTCCCTCCTGCTGACTATACGACGTCTGTTTGACGTCCGTATAACGGAAGGCCGCCGTCATCAACCAACCCGGCAATATCTCCATCGACGCCTCTATCTGCGCACTGTGAGAGAAAGCTTGTCCGCCGATCTCACGCATATTCACAATAGTGACCTTGTGTTTATCCGCATCCAAATCCGTGAGCAGCGCGTCCAAAAAACGCGTATAGTAATACTCCGCCGATATCCTCAGTTCCCGATTCGCAATCGGGATATAAAACGACGTCGTCGCACCCGTATTCACCGCTTTCTCTTGCGTCAACTCTCCCCTCATCTCCCACGTCCGACTGCTCGGCAGATACCCCACGTGGTCCGTGACCACATTCGGCGAACGATACCCCAGTCCTGCGGACGCACGCATAACCCACCACTCGAACGGCGCATAACGCAGGTTGATTCGCGGGGTGAAAAACACCCCGTACAGATTACTCCAGTCTACCCGCGCACCGGCTTGCAGACTCACCTTATCCTGATACGAATACGTGTATTCGGCAAACACCCCGGGCGTCACTTCGTCGCGTTGGAGGTGCTCCATCACCGCCATCGGTACTGTCACCCCGGTCAACTGTTCACGATAACGGTCGTAGTTGACACTAACACCCGTCGATAATTGGTGCTCCTGACAATCCATCGGGTCCGTCGCCTCGTCATCAAAACCGGTTTGGAAAATGAGGTTGAGGTTCACATTCGCCTGATTGGCTTTCCACGAGCGGAAGTTACCATACCTGTTATCCAAATCGTGATAACCGGCCGCCAACACCAACCCTATCGACTGATTGAGTTCGTCGTTCATCACATACCCCTGCTTAACAAACCCGTCTACGCGGCACGTCTTCATATCAATACCATAAGCCTCTGCCGGCGCGGCGACATTGCGTTTGGTCGACGTCCCCGCCCACCGGCGGTCGTAAACGCCGTGTACCAACACCTGTCCCGTATAATCGCCTTTCACCCAGTTCCAGCGGTTCAGCAGATTCAAGTTGCGAATCTTAGGCTCGTCCAAGAACCCGTCCTCATTGCTATCATCCTCGTATGCCCTGTCCTCGTAATGCGCCAGCACTGCCGTCGAGGCATACCGGTTGACTTGCCATCCGCCGGTGATACTCACCTCCGGTTTGAGCGTCTCACCCAATGCCGCAGCGATATCGATCGGATTGGCGGTTTGGGGTTTAATGAGTTCTACATTGATCTGTCCTGCCGTCGACTCATACCCGTTGATGACAGAGGAAGTACCCTTGCTCACCTGTATCGATTGTAACCAAAACCCCGGCAGAAAACTCAACCCGAAGGTCTGGTTGAGACCGCGCACACCCGGACTGTTCTCTAAGTTCAACTGCACATACGTTCCCTCCAATCCGAGTAGCCGTATCTGCTGTGCACCCGTAGCGGCATCCGCAAACGACACATCCACCGAAGCGGAGGTCTCAAAACTACCGGCGAGGTTGCAACAAGCCGCATTGCAAATCTTAGAGGCATCGATCGTCTCTATATCCATCGTCGCTACACGCGACTTGATGACCGCCATCTTCGTGGCCTGAATCGTGACCTCGTCTAACACCAAGTCACTCACGAGCACTATCGTCAACGCCTTGTGCGTATGTACCCGAACGGTATCGTTATGAAACCCCACAAACGACGTCACCAATAAATGGGTCGTCGCCACGGGTTCCAGCTCGAACTGTCCTATACTATCCGTCATCGTTCCCACCGTGGTATTCGCCCAATACACGTTCGCGCCTGCCAAGGGCTGACCCTCTCCATCCAAGACCACTCCCCACGCGTGAGCCCACGTTGCTGGGACGATAGCCATCAAGATCCCTACTATCCACAAAAACCGTCTTACCATAGCATACCAATTTGGTAAATAAGAAACGACAAAATCCATGCCAAAACGAGGGAGTGTATCACCGTAAACCATGCCCAACCGTGCCCGATCTCCTTACGCAAGGTCGTGATTGTGGCAATGCACGGGAAGTATAGCAGCACAAACACCATAAACCCGAATGCCGTCAAGGGCGTGAACACGGATAGCGTTCCGCCTCCGTGCGCCAAGATACCCATCGTCGACACAATCGCCTCTTTCGCGGGCAGACCCGTCAACAGACAAATCGCCATCTGCCAGTCAAAACCGAGGGGTTGTACCACGGGTTCGATGAAGTGACCAATGGCCGCCAAGTAACTGGTCTCCAACTCGTGGGTCGGGAAATAACTCAAGGCCCAAATGATAATCGATGCCCAGATGATCACCGTCACAATCTTATCCAGATAATCCTTAATATGCAACCAAATATGTTTCCCCGTGGAACTCCACTGCGGAGCCGCCAACTTTGGCAAGGCGTGTACCGGGTCTTGCGGTGCTTGCTTAAACCACCGTGTACGCTTCATCACCAAGGCGAACAGCACACTCATCCCCACCCCGATCAGGTAAAGACCAATCATCACCAACGCCTTATAACGGGCAAAGAATGCCGATACGAAAAGCAGATAGACCGGCAGTCGGGCGGAACAACTCATAAACG
>CALCGR010000061.1 GCA_937901025.1 uncultured Bacteroidales bacterium | reverse complement strand
GATAGCGGGCGTAAATCCATGGTTTACAGGTTTATTCGTAAAGTGAGAAAAACGGGATGGTGTACACGGTGTACAACTTACTTAACCGAAAAGATGGCTTGGATGGGGCGATGGTCGCTTAGGAAGGGGACACGGGTGGTATCGGTGAAGACTTCAAAGCGGTCAGCCATAGCATTGCGATAGAAGATGTAGTCGATGATTTTCTCCTTATCGGGACGATGGCTAAAGCCGGTAAAAGTCTTGGTATCGGTAGTGTGCCACGCGTCGGCTTGTGACCAATGCATATACTTGAACATCGGGATCAAGGCAGGGTCTTTGGGTTCGACATTCATGTCGCCCATGACAAAGAGTGCCATCGTATCCCCACTGAGGGCTTTCAAGGTATCCGCAATCAGGCGCAGGGATTCTTGGCGTGCAGTAGCCCCTTTATGGTCGAGGTGGGTATTGAAGACGATGAGGCGTTTGGCGGTAGCCTTGGACTCAAGCATAACATAAGTAGCGATACGCTCATATTTAGCGTCCCAACCAACGGAGAGGGTGTCGGGTGTCTCGCTAAGCCAGAACGTGCGGGATTGGATAAGATTGAACTTATCGGTACGCCAATAGAGAGGGCAGCTCTCGTCGGACAAAAGGCCAGGGTGACGTCCCTGAGCGACATGGGCATAGAGCGGCAGATTAGCTTGAATGAACGAGTCAGCTTCGACTACGACTTCCTGCATACCGAACACATCGGGACGGATGCTGTCGAGGAAGTCTATACAAGCCTCCCGGCGGAACTCCCACGAGTTGGTGCCGTCGTCCTTATGACCATCGCGAATGTTAAAAGACATGATTTGATAGGTCTCTTTCGTGCAAGAGGCGAAGAGAAGCAATAGGACCGCTAACGCTGAAAGAATCTTTTTCATAATTGCTTATTGATTATTGATTAGTGCTTAATGATTATTGCTTTTTGTTTTGACTGGCTTTGTGCCAAACGACGCAGACTAAAAGGACGGAGAGGAATGCGGCTCCTATCCAGAAACATAGGGCGGGGGTGAAGTTATAAGTGTCACCCACTTTGTTTCCGTCCAAGAGTACGCCGCTGACGATGTCCTGTAGTCCGGCGGCTGCGTAGGAAGCTAATCCAACCACGCCCAGGGCTGCGCCGGAGGCTTCACGAGGAACGATATCGACTGCCATCAGTCCGCCTACGAAGCAGATGAGTACGCCGATAGCGACGCCGAAGATGACCATAGCCAAGATGTTAACCCATAGTTGGCTACCTCCAAAAGCGAAGAGGATAAGGGCTATGACCTCCAGTAATCCGGCAGAAACGGCAAGGATATATCTATTTCCTTTAAAGAACTTATCGGATATCCAACCCGAGAAGACGGTTCCGATGATGCCAAGCAGGGCATTGATAGAAACAATCTGGGTAGCTTGAAGGAGTTCAAAGCCTTTGGTTTCTTGCAAGAAGAGCACGCCCCATCCGTTGATAGCATAACGGCTGACATACATAAACGCGGAGGCGAGGGCAAGGACCCAGACGTATGGATTTTTGATGACGGATAATTGGGCTTTACCTACATTCTTATCCTCCGGCTTAATCTCCGCTTTCTCATGCGCATAGATTTCGACGGGAGGAAGTCCCTTACTCTCCGGTGAGTCGTGGAGCATAAAGAGGATGACGAGAAAGCCGATGGTACCGGCGATGGATGCTCCAATGAAGCCAAACTGCCAGCCAAAGAAACTGACTAATGTGCCTACCAAAAGAAAAGAGAAGAACTCTCCAAGGTTATGGCTCATTGACCAGAAACCGTAGAAAGTACCTCTGCGGGAGAGGGGAAACCATCGGCTGAGGGCAATCACGCAAGGGGGAGCACCCATGGATTGGGCAAAGCCGTTAATACCCCAAAAGATAGTAAAGACGGCATAGAAAACACCTATTGAGATGGCGGTTTGTTGAGCGGTGAAGAAACCCAAGAAACCGACGGTCAGGTTAG
>CALCGR010000060.1 GCA_937901025.1 uncultured Bacteroidales bacterium | reverse complement strand
TTGGGGCACTTCACGCCTCCACGGGGCTCATTTTATGTATGTACGGGGCTCATTTGCCGTGTATGCTTGGGGTCAAAAATGAAAAAGTTTGCATTTTTCGGCCCAAAATCTTGCATATATCAAAAAAATTCCGTACTTTTGCAGCGCAAAACTGCAAAAAGTTAATAAAGACTATGGAAGATTACGTATTATCAATCCCGAAAAAAGATTATTCTTTTGTCATTGCATTAGCGGAACGTATGGGCTGGCTGCTCCACAAGCAGACCGCTGCTCCGTGCTGTTTTTCTACGGACGAGGCAATAGCCTTTGATAAACAAGCGATGGCGGAAATAGCTAATGGCGTGGGCGTCTCTGCACAAGAGGCGAAAAAGATGGCTGCTTCATGGGTAAGGTAATTTGGCATACTCCTGCATTGCAGCAGGCGCACGCAATTTATGACTATTATGCTCAGTTATCAGAGGTAGTGGCATTGGGCATTCTCAATGACATTATGAATGCCCCGGATATCTTAGAGACTGCTCCTGAGAGCGGAGCCCCAGAACCGACTTTTGACGGGCTTACACCTACTCGTAGGTTTTTGCTGGTGCGAAGAACGTATAAGATCGTTTATTTCGTAATGAATGAAGAGTGCCACATTACGATGATTTGGAACACTCACAACAATCCGGCACTATTTAAGGAAAGTTAATCATATAAACTTTGGTGCTTACACAAAAACCCAACCCTGCTTCATCGAGGCGGGGTTGCGTTTTGTTGGGTGTAGAGGTGTAGGGGAGTAGAGGAGTAGGGTGTGTTTGCATTTTATACCAACGCGTGGATGAACTGCCAGGTGATGAGGCCGCAGCAGATGAGTTTGAGGACGGTACCGGTCATCAGACCGATGAACGAACCCCAGCCGGCACGAAGAGCCTCATGAGAAGCCTTACCCGCCATCAGTTCGCCCAAAACAGCACCGACAAACGGTCCTAACACAATTCCCCAAGGACCCATAAACATTCCGACAATCAGTCCGACAACACTGCCCCAAGTACCCCACTTACTGCCCCCGAAACGTTTCGTACCCCATGCGGGAACGACATAATCGAGCAGCAGCACAACGACCGTGACAATACCCCAGATAAGCAGCGTCTGCCAGGAGAACTGCACCTTATCCGTAGCGTGGAGAATCCACAGAGCGGCATAGGCGAGCGGCACGCCCGGAATAGCGGGGATGATACTGCCTACAAACCCGAGAAGCAGGCAAATAGAGCCTAAGATAATGAGAAATATATCCATAAATCCATAATTATTTATCATTAAATTTTCGTCTTTCTATAAATAGCATTATTCCTGCGGTCAAAGCCGAAGCAAAATCACTGACAGGCAGACTCCACCAAACCCCTAAGATCGGGTCCGCTCCAAAGAGCGAAGGCAGGAAGACGGCCAGCGGAATGAGATAGATGACTTGTCTGGTGAGACTCAAGAAAATCGACTTACCCGACATCCCTATCGAGGTGAAGAAGTTACCCGTCACCATCTGGAATCCCACAAACAGCATCATACAGCAAAGGATACGCATCGGCCTAATACTGGCGGCAATGAGTTCGGCATCGTGCGTAAAGACTTCGGTTATCCACATCGGCGTGAGCTCGCCAAAGAGGAAGACCAGTCCCATCACAATCGTCGCACAATACGCCGTCAGTTTGAACGCCCTCAGCATACGGTCATACTGCTGCGCACCGTAGTTGAAGCCCACGATCGGTTGCATACCCTGGTTGAGTCCCATCACGATCATCGCGAACACGAACGTAAAACGATTGATGATACCGTAGGTAGCGAGGGCGATATCCCCGCCATAGCGGACGAGTTGGTTATTGATGATGATAACCACAAAACAGTGGGCGAAGTTCATCAAGAACGGCGCCGCACCGATAGCCAACACGCGGGCGGTAATCGTTCGGTCGAGTTTCCAAATCCCTTTGCGGAAATGCAACAGTTCGTTGGGGTTGCAGAAGATCGTCATCTGCCAAACAACCGATACCGCTTGCGAGATGATCGTCGCTAATGCCGCACCCCGAACACCCATATCGAGACCGAAGATGAAGATCGGATCAAGGATGATGTTCACCGTGACTGCCACAATAGTGGAGACCATCGCGTTCTTCGGATGACCCATCGACCTTAGCACGTTATTAAGGCCGAAGAAAATATGCGTCAAGATATTCCCGTAAAGGATAATCTCCATATATTCGTGAGCATACGAAAGCGTGTTTTCACTCGCGCCGAACGCATAGAGAATAGGGTCTAACCAGATAAGTCCCACCACCATCACCAGGGCACCCAAAATAAAATTCATCACCACCACATTCCCTAGTACCCGCGAGGCGGTCGGATAATCCTTCTCCCCCAGTTTGATCGCCACGATCGTAGAAGCTCCTACCCCGACGAGGGAACCGAAAGCCGCACAAATATCCATAAACGGCTTGGCAACCGTCAACCCCGATAACGCCAAGGCCCCGCAGCCGTGACCGATGAAGATCGAGTCCACGATGTTGTACAGCGAACTGGCCGTCATCGCAATGATGGCGGGCAACGCGTACTTCCATAGAAGACGGCGAACGGGTTGAGTTCCAAGTTCAGCGGCAGTGTTCATATTGGGGGTAGAGGAGTAGAGGGGTAGAGGAGGAGGGTTAACTATGTTTTAAAATAAAACGATAAACACGCAAAAGAGGACGACGAAAACGACGGAGTTTGCGCCAGAGGCGACCCTTGGTCAGCAGTTTGCGACGCCCTTTGGGCGACTGAATAGCAATGACGGTACCGAGAACATCATCCTCCGTGCAATATTCGTACCCTTGCAGGTTGCCGTCACCTTGGAGGGTGAGATGGGGAGTAGAGGAGGAGGGGGGTAGAGGAGTAGGGTCAATAGCAAACACCCTGTGTAAAATATAGCGATTGGCGATGCGGACAAGGACGATGTCGCCTACGGCAACCGTCGGTTTTTTGACGAGCGTGACCGTATCCTTACCTCCTTCGATGAAAGGACGCATACTGACTCCGCGCGGAGTGAAAAGCACCTGTTTGCCGGATTGCAGCAAGAGGGCTATTTCTTCTAATACCTTATCGCTTTCTATCGTTCCCATAAGCAAACGAGAAATATTTCTGGCAAAGATAACTGATGATAACCGTCACGATGGTGATGACCATCTTACTGGGTGTGGGATACCATCCCCAAACCTCAACACAGAGTTTGAGTCCAAAATAGTTGATGGCCAGATTGAGCGCCACCACCAGGCAGTAACGGACAAACTGCTTTGCACTGCGCAAGGACGATTGGGTGAAGGTTACATATTTATTGAGCAAAAAACCGGTGACAAGAGTAATGGGGAAGACGATACACAAAGACGCAATATGGGGAGTCATCGTTATTGGGAGTAGAGGGGTAGAGGAGTAGAGGGGTAGGGAAAAATTGATGGTTATTAAGTCGTGGCCTATAATAAAATTATAGACCAAAAAGTACAAAATCCAGTCCAACACCATGTTTCCTCCACCGCACATTCCGTAGGTAAAAATTTGTTTTGGAACCCATTTTTTGAATGGTTGGTAGAAAAAATCAACGATTTTTGTAATTATTTGCGCTATTTTTTGCATATTTAAAATAAAAGTATTACCTTTGTAGTCCGAAATCGAGTGCAAAGATACAACTTTTTTTTTAAACTACCAAATTTATGGACGACTATCATACGGAAAATGCAACAAGTTCGTGCCAAAAAATACTTAGGGCAGCATTTTTTGAAGGACCTCAGCGTCGCCCAGAAGATTGCTGACACCGTTTCGCAAGGACCCGTTTTAGAGATTGGGCCCGGCATGGGTGTTCTTACTCAGTTCTTGATTCAAAATCCTGCGATTGACCTCACGGCGATAGAAATCGACCGCGAGAGTGTGGCATATCTCAACGAAACGATGCCTCAGTTACACCTCATCGAAGGGGATTTTCTCAAACTTGACCTCAATGAGTTGTATCCGACGGGCAGTTTCTCGGTTATCGGCAATTATCCCTACAATATCTCCAGTCAAATCTTCTTCAAGGTACTGGAATACAAAGACCGCATCCCCGTTTGCTCGGGAATGATCCAAAAAGAGGTGGCGGAGCGACTGGCGAGTAAACCCGGTCACAAAGCCTACGGGATATTGTCGGTTCTACTACAAGCATACTATGACATTGAATATTTATTTACGGTGGACGAATATGTATTTGCTCCACCGCCCAAGGTGAAATCGGCTGTTATTCGCTGCACCCGCAATCAACGACAAAGCCTTGAATGCGACGAACAACTCTTTAAGTTAGTAGTGAAAACAGCCTTTAATCAACGACGAAAACAACTTCGTAATTCGCTTCGCTCATTGGTACAGGATGATAAATTATTAGAAGACCCCGTTTTTACCAAACGACCCGAACAACTAAGTGTAGAAGAATTTATTCAATTAACCCTTAAAATTCAAGCCTTATGTCAGAAGTAAAGATTTATTATAGAGATAAAGAGAAAATCAAAGTAGCCCGTTCCATCAGTGCCCTCAAGGAACTGGATAAGAAAGATATTATCTGGATTGACCTTATCGACGTCAGTGATAAGACCGAGGACACGTTGGAAGGATTTCTTAAGATTGACATCCAGGAGGATGAGGAGATGGAAGAGATTGAGATGTCGTCCCGTTATATCCAAACGGATGACTCGATAGTAGCCAACTCTAACTTCCTGCATTCGAACTTCGAGATCGAACCGGTGAACTTCATCATCAAGAATAATATCCTAGTCACCAGTCACGATAACGAGCTAGGCAGTTTCAAAGACACGGTGAGTAAGATGCTCGTGAATAACCGCAGCTTCCCCGCCGGTTTTCATGTATTGGTTTCGCTCATGGAGACCCGAGTGGAAAAAGACGCCGATATGATTGAGGATACCACGGATCTGATTACCGCACTATCCGAAACCATCAACGCGCAGGATCATGTAGATGAAGATATTCTGATACAGATTAAGAACTTACAGGAAAAAGTAACCATCCTTCGTCAAACGATTATGGATAAGCAGCGCGTGATATCGAACTTCCTTAAATGCGACTTCTTCCCGGCCGACCTGCAACCGCGGTTAACGATGATCATTAAGGATATCAACTCGCTATTCGAATATACGAAGTTTGGTTTTGACCGTCTGGACTACCTGCAGGATACCTTCCTCGGTCTGGTAAACATCGAGCAGAACAAAATTATCAAGATTTTTACGGTGGTGAACATTATTTTCTTACCGCCTACGCTCATTGCCAGTATGTATGGCATGAATTTTGATTTTATGCCGGAGTTACACTGGAGCCACGGATATATCTTCGCCATCGGGTTAATGATTATCTTTACCCTCTTTGTGCTGATGATCTTCCGACTGAAGAAGTGGTTATAAACAAAATGTTAATAACTCGTGTTGATAAATGTTGATAATGTTGATAAGTCGAGGTTTATAAACACATACAACTTTATAATAACAATCGGTTTTTAAGTTCAATAACATTATTTTCAATCGATTATAGAGGTCATTAACATTATCAACAGCGTATTGTTATTATGAATTTTTTTAAGATATTAATAAATATAAAATAATGAAAGATTTAGCCTCTCAAATACGAACGTTGTGTAAAGAGAAGAATGCGATTATCATGGCGCATTACTACACACGGCCTGAGATACAGGATGTAGCGGATTTTGTGGGCGATTCATTAGCCTTAGCTCAAAAAGCCAAAACGATTGATGCGGATATAATTGTTCTTTGCGGCGTCCATTTTATGGGCGAGACCGCTAAGATCATCTGTCCTGATAAGAAAGTAATCATTCCCGATGTGAATGCCGGTTGTTCCTTAGCGGATTCGTGTCAGGCTAACGACTTACAAAAATTAAAGGACACTCATCCTGATGCCCTCGTTATCTCCTATGTTAATACGACGGCTGCGGTCAAAGCAATTACGGATATCGTTGTCACTTCCTCTAATGCGGAAAAAATCGTCAACCAGATTGACGCTAATCAACCGATTATCTTCGGTCCTGACCAAAACTTAGGCGCATATATAAATAAGGTGACGGGAAGAAATATGATTCTATGGAATGGCTGCTGCCACGTACATAGTCGTTTTTCGGCAGAAGAATTAAACTCATATAAACTTCACTATCCGCACGCGATCGTGCTCGCGCATCCCGAGTGTAAAAAAGAGGTTTTAGAATTAGCTGATGTCATTGGCAGTACCGCTGCACTTATCCATTATGCTCAGACCCACGATCACGAACAATATATTGTGGTCACCGAATCGGGCATTGAACACGAACTAAAGAAACAGTGTCCCGATAGGCAGTTTATTTTCCTTCCTAATGAGTGCGACTATATGCGCCTCAATACCTTGGAAAAACTCTATAACTGCCTCCGCGATGAGCAACCGGAGATACAGGTGGATAAGACAATAGCCGAAAAAGCCATCTTGCCCATAGAAAGGATGCTTTCTATGTCGTAAAGAGAAATTGATGGAATGATGAAAGGTATTGCGTTACATAGTATAATTCCGTTGCGAGTAAATCCGGCGGAGGAAGCAGAGCAAGAAACACAGATGTTGTTTGCGCAAATCTGCGAAGTGTTAGAACAAATCGACCGCTGGACCCGTATTCACTTAGATGATGACGGAGAAGAAGGTTGGGTAGATACCAAAATGCTTTCTATCCTTTCTGACGAACAAGCAAAGGAGATAGCGCACATCTATGAAACCAAGGATTATGGTATGGTCGTAATGCCGATGGCATATGCGGTAAGTGAGAATAATGGTCAAACGATTCCACTAACTGCCGGCACCAAACTGCCTCAATATAAAGAGGGGATATTTACGCTTTTAGGCGTTCGGTTCCGCATCGACCCGCAGATGGTGACAGAACAACCTTTAGCGTTTAATGAAGCGAATATGCTCAATACCTTGCGGTTCTTTATTAATACACCCTATTTATGGGGTGGTAAGAACGCACTCGGTATCGACTGCTCGGGGTTTAGTCAAACAATCTATTCCCTCTTCGGTATCCAACTGCCACGCATGGCGAGACAGCAGATTTTAGGAAAAAGGATTGAGGAAAAAGGATTGAGGATTAAGGAAATAGAACTTAATCAGGCGCAGTGTGGGGATTTGGCATTCTTTGACCATGCAGATGAGGATCCTACGAAAACGAAGATTATTCATGTAGGGATACTGCTGGATAAGGAACGAATCATTCACGCCTCCGGGCGAGTAAAAATAGAAAAGATAGATGACCACGGTATCTATTCCGCCGAATTAGGAAGATATACGCACCATTTGGCAGCAATCAAGAGATATGAATAGAATTGATGAAGTGCCCGTATTGTTATTGACGGGATATTTAGGAAGTGGGAAGACCACGTTAGTAAACAAGATTTTAACCAACCGCAAAGGGATTCGGTTTGCTGTTATTGTCAATGACTTAGGAGAAATCAACATTGATGCCGAACTAATACAAAAAGGCGGCGTGGTTAACTCTCAAGACGATAGTTTGGTGGCGCTGCAAAACGGCTGTATCTGCTGTACGCTTAAGATGGACCTTGTGAAACAGTTACACGACCTTGTCGCCCAAGGTTGTTTCGATTATATCGTCATTGAGGCCAGTGGTATTTGCGAACCGGCACCGATTGCCCAAACCATCTGTTCTATCCCGACGATGGCTCCGCAATATGCGATGAACGGACTACCCAAACTCGATTGTATCACCACGGTAGTGGATGCTTTGCGCATGCGCGACGAGTTCCAATGCGGTGAAGGATTACAACGACCCAACCTCGATGAGGACGATATAGAGAACCTGCTGATTCAGCAGATAGAGTTTTGTAATATCATTGTGCTCAATAAGGTCAGCGAAGTAAGCAAGGAGGAGTTGGGTCGCTTAAGGGCGATTATTCGCACTATTCAACCTAATGCCGCCATCATTGAATGTGACTATTGTGACTTCGATTTGGATTGGATTATCGGCACGGGGATGTTTGATTTTGATGAGGTAGCGGGCAGTGCTGCTTGGATTGAGGAGATTGAAGACCGGCACGAGGAGCACCACCACGAGCATCACCATGACGAGTTGGAAAACGAGGAAGAGGGTGAAGCGGATGAGTATGGAATAGGTACGTTCGTTTATTGCCGTCGGCAGCCGATGAACTTAGGGATG
Source organism: uncultured Bacteroidales bacterium (assembly GCA_937901025.1). Taxonomy (GTDB): domain Bacteria; phylum Bacteroidota; class Bacteroidia; order Bacteroidales; family Paludibacteraceae; genus Colicola. The sequence goes on along the minus strand of CALCGR010000060.1, from coordinate 1,629 downwards.
TTTGATGAGTTTGTAGCTCGTCATTGGCCTAAAGGGGTGATTCGCGCCAAAGGAATGGTGTATTTCGGAGAGGAATATGATACGTGTTACCTATTTGAGCAAGCGGGTAAACAGATTAAGATGACCAATGCCGGTCGTTGGTTTGCTACGATGCCTAAGGAGGAACTGATGCAGATGATGGCGCAAGACGAACACCTTCGTAATGACTGGGATGAGGTCTATGGCGACCGTATGCAAAAACTGGTCTTCATCGGTCAAAACCTCGACAAAGATGCTATCGCGGCTGAACTAGACAAGTGCCTTGAATAATATAATGAACGATGCATCGTAAAAAGTATGAATCAACCAACTTCAAAACATAATCTTTCCGAAGAAAGAGAATATAGAATGGAGGAGAAGTTGGCAAATACTCCGGCCGCACTTAAACGAGATTTATCGCGCAATTATTTCAAAGGATATTTTTTTGTTACTCTTTCTGTTCATGATCATCTTCCTATTTTAGGAACAATGGAAGGACATTATGATACTATTCATAAACAAGTAATAAATGCCAATGTGCGTCCCACTTCCTTAGGGGAGCGTGTTCTTCATATTTGGCAGACAATACCTTCTTTTCATCCTAATGTACAACTGATAGATGCTCAATTAATGCCGGAGCACTTTCACGGACTAATCTTTCTTGATTCGCAAAAAAGCGGTACACCGCAACATTTGGGGAAAATTATAGGCGGATTTATGATTAGCTGTACGCACGAATATTGGGATATTCTTGGCATTGATTGGAAAAGTACCCGCGGACATTTTGGAAAAAAATCGGATTATCGTTGGACAGATAAACTTCATTCCCATAGCCTTCGAGGACCTTCTTTATTTAGCGCCGGTTATAATGAAGTTTCCCCTATCACACAAGAAGAAGTAGAAACTAAAATTCGCTATATTCACTCTAATCCTGAACGAAGAATAATCAAGGGAGCACAAAAGGATTGCTTTACGATGCATCGTAATAATACCTCTAAGAATTGGACAATAGGCAATATTGTTGAGGGATTAAAACACGACTCATTTTTAGCCAATCATCCGGAGGCATTACAAGAGTCAATAGATACTATTTATAATCGTATATTACAAAACTCAACGACTCAACAGCTTCATTTGGACTATATTGGTGATAGAAAAATCTTGTTTAATACGTGTAAATTGCCCCTTATTTGTCATCGTATAGATTCTGATTTATTTGATTGTCAAAAAGAGGCTGTTCTAAATCAAGCAAGAGAAGGTACTGTTATTGTATCGGCTTTTATTAGTCCTAAAGAAAGAGAAATTTTACATCAATTATTAGCAGAAGGATTGTCAGTAATTGAAATTGTAGATAATGGTTTTAATTCATTATATAAACCTTATGGTCAAAATTTCTATCATTGTGCCGAAGGAAAATTGCTCCAAATAACATGTTGGACATACCAATATAAATCAGACAATACTATTTCTCGTCCAATGTGCCTAATCATGAATGAACTTGCTCGTGTTATTTCGGGAACAAAAGATGATTGGTGGAAAAATTAATATCTAAAAATATCGGAAGGTGGTCTGAAAAGCCACCTTTGTTGTATTTATATCCTACCCAAGTGC
>CALCGR010000059.1 GCA_937901025.1 uncultured Bacteroidales bacterium | reverse complement strand
GCAAAGGATAAGCAACCCCTTGTAATTGTTTATAACTCTTGTTAAAGATTTGACTAAATTAAAAGTTCTCATATCTTTTTTGTATCTTAAAATTCGTATATTTATTTCAGTTTCTCCAACAAATCCTGTGCCAGAATGTTATTCGGGCATTCTTTACCAACACCACTATCCATGCTGCAGTGAAAATAAGCATACTTGGATCCACTAACCGATGCGCCGGAACAATCATCCCTATCATCCACACTACCAATAATCCTGCAAACGGCAATGCCCAATATTTGCGCCATTTCCAAGCTATCGCCGGCAGCAAATTAAATGGGACAATTAAACAATTAAAGCTCGTGCAAGGGAGTGTAGAGATTAGTACCAAATACGTCATCAATGCCCCTATCAACGTCACCAACCCTAACACCAACCAATCCATATACGGTTTGCGGACAATCCAACAAATAATCACTAATACCAACAACGCCAACGCCACTAAATTCGGGGTCACCACCGTCTTTGCCGGACGCATAACCGATGGGGCCAATTCTATCGCTTCCGTCGACAAAAGCGACTCGCCTTCCACTTTCGCTCTCTGCCAAACTTCCGCCAATTCCGTCGGAATAATCAGTTTATCCTCCGGCGCAAGTTTCTTATCCACTTCCGTCCCAACAAGCGCCATAATAAACATCATATTCCAAGGATAATCCTTATGCCCTTTATCATAACACATCTCGCGACGCGTACGGAGATTTGCCTCCTCCCAAGGACCAAACTCAATCTTCGTCTCACCCATAGCCTCTTCTAACATCTTCGTGCAAGCATAAGCGCAACCGCGAGCCTCAAAGTCGTAAGGCAGGTACATCCCCTCCATAACATGTTGATCCAATACGCGCCAAAGTTCACGCTTGATGTCTATCGGTAAGTTCAGCTCATACTCCACTACCCCACGACCTTCGGCTATATAATCCGACAGATATTCCTCCGGCGTCAAAGCCGCCATACCCATCTTTAACTTCCCCTGTATGAACTGCCACACTTTCTTGGACGCATCTTCGCTCTCGTAAGAGAAATAATAATCCAAGTCGTACGCCTCACACACGAGGTGCAGGCACGCGTGACCGAAGATAGAATACAACGCCCCACCCGGCTCTGCCACTACCAGATACGCCTTCACGAAATCCGGTTGCTTCCAGAGTTCTTGCTGCTGCGCGGGCGAGATTTCGCTCGTTGCTTGCGCTTGGGCACACACGGGCAGCAAGCTACCCATCAGTAGCCCCATCGCCAAAATCATTATGTGCATCCAAGTTTTCATAACTTTTACTTTTTATTCCTCTTTTTCAACCTTTTGTACACGTATGCGCGCGGTGCGCGCAGGCGCATTCTTTTGGAATGTGCAAAATTACTAAAAATTTTCCAATTATGCAAATTTTTCTGTCATTTTCCCAAAAAACGACCACATATTCTTAAAAAAACGAATATTTGTAATTTGAACATCGCAAAAATTCTACTAAAAATCTTAAAAATCGTAAAAAATGGCTATTGGGGACAAAAAAAACAAAAAAACGCGGATTTTAGAAACGGGAGGCGAGGTACTCCTGTTCGGGTTGGCCGGGGGTAGGAATGAGTTCCGCACGGTCCAAAACACCCAACGCATCCATGTCCATAATCGTGGAATAACCGCTACGCGCAATGATATGCTCCGCATGCGTTAAGTAATACGCCAACTCGCTATCCGATAGTTGATTGCTGAGTTTACCATTCACCATCAAAACCTCCGATTCATGCCCCTTAAACCGCTCCAAAATGGCGCGCTCAAAAAGGGTGCGATGAGGCTCGAGGCCACTGAACAAGGCGACGACCTTGTAGGGGGGTAGAGACCCTACCAAGCCTCCCCTCATAGGGGAGGATGTATTTGGGAATTGAGGATTGAGGATTGAGGATTGAGGATGATCGGTGAAGCGGGAGAGGGGACCGATGAATTTTAGTTTAGAGTTTAGAGTGTAGAGTGTAGAGTTGTGTAGAGTTGAGAGTTGAGAGTTGAGAGTTGAGAGTTCACCACTAAGGCGGTGATCGGGGGTGTCGGGGACCCAAACTTCCCCATACCTTTTATATATATACGCGTGCACGCGCGAGGCAAAGGGTTCCAACCACTTATACGGGCGAGGGAGCATAATATGTAACTGATGAGTGATGTAAATACAGTGTAGAGTTGAGAGTGTAGAGTGTAGAGTAGTTGAGAGTTGAGAGTGTAGAGGAGTAGGGTTTAGATACAGGCCGAAGCGGTTGTCGGAGATGATTTGGTCAAAGTGTTCCGTGGCCTGGAGGCGCTTAAGCAGGCGATGGTCGCGGAGGGAGAAGACAAGGAGTTTAGGGAGGGCGATGAGCATCGCCAACACCTGTCTTTTACCACGCGAATAGGATAAGTTCAGATGGGCTAACTCAATAGACCGCAGCTGAGGGAAATGTTGTTGAAGATAAACTAAGGCGTCTCCATCGCCCCCGAGCACCACTTGGTGCCCTTCGCGACAGAGACGTCTTATGATAGGTACACAACGAGAAGCATGCCCTAATCCCCAGTTGAGTGGTGCGACTAAGATTTTCATGCTTCTACGATGCTTGATGATTTACAGAGCGTCCTTAATAGCTTGTGCGTATGCTTGTTCAACAGTTGCGATAGCGTCGGTGCTATTGCACTTATTTACTTGAGCAGCATAGTCATTGAAGATAGCGGTTTGTTGATCGTCCGGGCGAACGACAACCGCAGCCATAGCTTCCAGAGCATTGCGGCGAGCCTCGGTGAGCATAGGATAAGCTTCGCTCTCAGCTACCTCAGGAATAGCAACGAGTGCTTCCTCAGCGGTAGCGGTCTCAACGAACGCCATCTCTACACGACGGTTAGCCTTACGGCCTTCCAAAGTCTCGTTGGATTCAATCGGCTGATAGGGGCCCTTGGAGTCGCACTCAACGCGATCTTCAGGAACACCATACTTCGCCATCTCCGAACGATAACCTTCGGCACGTTTGCGACCGAGAACCACGTTGTAGTCAGCATCACCGGTGTTATCGGTATGACCCACCAGCACGAGGTTCTTGGTAGGATATTGCTCCATGAAAGCGGCAACGGTCTTAACACCCTCTACAGCCTCCTCATTGAAGATAGGCTCATAACTATTGAGAGCGAAAGTCACGTTACGGGTATCGATCACCTTATCCAAACCGGATTGAGCAGCCAGACGGGCTTGCTCAGCATCCCAAGCGAGTTGGTGAGCCTCGGCGAGCGATTGCTCTGCCTCTACCTCAGCCTTGCTGCGGATACCGAAAGTGACACGGCGGTTCGCCTTGCGACCGGCAGCGGTCTTGTTGTCAGCGATAGGCTCTTCACTACCCTTGGTGAAGCAAGCGATACGATCCTCAGCAACGCCACGAGCAACAAGGGCTTCCTTATATTGTTGTGCGCGCTCGAGACCTAAGAACATATCCTTATCGGCATTGCCGGTAGAATCATTGTGACCCGTGAGGCAAAGGATATCATCCGGGTGAGACTCTAAGTAAGCCACGAGGGTATCGATTTCTGCCTTAGCCACCTTATTGAAGGTAGGAGCATTCGCATTCAAGTTAGCCTTCAGACGAGCTTCTTCCTCAGCACGCTCACGACGGAGTTGCTCTTGGCGGTCAGCCTCTTCCTTATCGCGTTGGTCTTGCATAGCCTTCAAAGCAGCAGCCTTCAAAGCAGCCACTTCCTCCTCGGAAGAAGCGTTTTGGATAGCCTCAGCGTAAGCAGCGGCGATAGCGCGTACTTCCTCACTATCCTCCTCGGTGATGGTGGATTGGACGTCAGCGATAGTAGCCTCTTTGGTCTTTTGGAGAGCAATCTCAGCCTTCGCTTGAGCGATGAGTTCGTCTACTTCCTCTTGAGAAGAAGCGTTGGCGATAGCCTCAGCGTACTTAGCGTAGATAGCTTGCATCTCTTCCGAAGCGGTACCCTCCTCTAAGCCGGCCTCACGACCCAGGTTAGAGAGTTCAGCAGACTTATAAGCCTCCAGGCGGTCTGCCATGAGACTATCCACAACAGCAGCCTCGGCTTTCTTATCACGCATACCGATGCGGACACCGACTTTCACACCAAACTCCAACGGGTTAACGTTTTTCTTTACGAGCGGCGTATTCATCACGCTGGTGTAGGTGTTCTCGTTAGGATTGAGAACAGCGTCAGCTGTTTGCTTTTGGCAAGAAACGAATTGAGCGTCTAAGTACAGACCCATATAGAGGTCGAGTAACTCGGTGAGGTTATATAAACCGCCGAAGTCAGCTTGCAGACCTACGTTAGCAGCCTTGTGAGCAATCTTACCCTTGAGTTCACCGTTTTGAGCACCGAAACCGTGACCCTTAACGTCACCGTCCAGAACCATATTGCCACCCATGGACCCACTGAAGTCCGCCGAGTTGTCATAGTTACCTTTGGTCTTATAACCCATCCAAGCCGGGAAGTTCAGGGTGAGACCCAAACCGGCTTGCAAAGCCCACTTGTCGTTAATCGCATAACGATAGAAAGCTTGTACAGGGATGTCAATCGAGATCATGTTTTGGGTTTCCTTCCAACCGTCTTTGATGGTGGAATAAGGAACATATTGCTCGTTGGCACCACCGGCATTCGTGGATTGACCACCCAGAACCATATTGTTCAGGATAGCCTTCGAGTTCAGGGACGAGAAACCGATACCGGCACCGATACCCCAGTTCTCATTGAACATATATTGGTATTGCGCTTGGAGCAGAGCACCACCGCCGACTTTCGTCTTACCATCGTTCATTTTATAAACCATCGTATTCAAACCGCCACCGACATTGATCATAACACTATGATGGGGGTTGCGAACGCGGACAGAATCCGTTAACGCAATACGAGTAGAATCTTCATTTGCTGCAAAAGTAGATACAGCAGTTAAAGCCACAAGGGCAAATACAATAAATTTACGCATAGTTGTATCTCCTTTCAAAATTAACGTTGATTTCCTAAAATATCCATTTCACCGTTCTCTGTAACGATGACCAGGCTGCCGTCAGCAGCGACAATTTTCTTAGCTGCGGGAGCCGTAGGAACATTACCGAAGCTTTGTTCGCAGCTGGTATAAACCTCACCGTCCTCGGTAGTGATTTGAATGGTATAAATACCCTTCAAGCCACCTTCTTCTTGGTAGTAAGCCTTGGTAGCACCGGGGATGGCTTGACCATCACGGAGCCATTGGTAAGTTACATAACGATTGTCTAAGTCACGAACACCAACTACATCTTCATACATCTTAACGATGTCTGCTGCAGATACGTGAACCGTGAATTTGAAGGGCAGACGACCGGTGGAATATTTAGCACCCATCTCGCCGATATACGTCAAAATAACCTCTGCCTCATAAGCACCGCAAGGAGCACCCTCGGGAATAACGATGTCAATAGCATTCGTGGTCCAAGCCGACGGAGCTGCATTTTCTACATCCTCAAAACCAACCTCTTTGGCTTTTTCGCCATAATAGATGCTAACTTGAGAAACCTTACCATCAACGAGTTTGAAGGTTGCATAATCATCCGAACCCGGGCAAGAACCGGTCGGGTCAGACGTATGGAAGAACGAACCATCATCAAAGGGTTCGGGTTTGATAGGAATGGTGATGATACCCTCGGTTGAGTAAACATAAGACGAGCGATCCAAATCATAGTTGCCGACACCAGCACCTTCCAAACGGAAATAAGCCGTGATGGTCTTATCGATTCCGACAGCGGCGTTTTCATAACGAGCCGTGGTAATCAACGAAACCTCATCACCGGCAATAATCTCGTTCTCGTCAATCGAGGCGGGAGTAAGGACGTTAGCAGAAGCGTCCTTCTCGGCGAACATCTTCTCAATAGCGATGTTCAGATCGTCGAGATTAACCCCCAAGGTCTTGGCTTTGATAATACCATTGGTAACCGAGTCGAGTTCGTAACTGGGCTCAAGAGCATACTTGTCGGCATCTTGGCCATCCAAAACAAACTCCAAATACACTTTGTGACCACCGCCTACATTGGCATTGTCAAAATAGGCTGTTTCGAGTTTCACAAAAACTTCATCTTCTTCCGAAACATTGCCGAAGATTTGGAAAGCCCCACCCGTGGTTTGAGCGGCCGTAGTACCATCGTACACTTTTTCGGATACCTTGACAGCCTCCGTCATGTTGAACTTAACCAACGTCTGTTCGGCCATCAGGGAAACTGAGCAGATTAAAACTGCTGCAAAGAAAAATACTTTCTTCATACCTGAAAAATTTTAATAGTTGTTTAATAATTATTGTTAATATTTTGTTTTTATTGTTATTTGCCTACACCATAAATATTATATGCGTGCGCGAAAAACCTTGCAAAAGTACTAATTTTTATAGAAACATGCAAATTTTTAAGTAAAAAATACCGCTTTTGTGCAAAATTTTGTTTTTTTGTCCGCTTTTTGCTTGCGGAAACGAAAAAAATTGCGTAATTTTGCACCGAATTTAAAAACCGCACGTATGTCAGAATCATTTTTATCGATTGTCATCTACGCCATCATCCTCGGTATCATGCTCGCAACCTTCATCCTTTGCGGTTTATACCTGATTTTGACCAATCACCCGATCGGCAAACCTAAGTTTGAGGCCAACATCCCGGTCCGCAGACTGGGCGGATGGATCCTTATCATCCTATCTGTTCTCTATGTTTTCTCCGGACGATCGATTCCCTTCCTTCCCGAATGGGGATATAAAGACACCAGTCTATGGAGCGTATATATTCAAGAAGATGCGCTGCTGTTTATGATTGTATGCTTCCCGCTTTTCTTCCTTTTTATCTTTAACCTGGTAGAAAAAATCAAACTCGAACACATTCTGAACATCATCGTTCCGGTCTTCGTACCGATTGCACTTTATATCCAATACCTGATTCACGCCAACGACTTACTGTATTTCTGCTCTTTCACCTACTGGATCTCGTACGTGAGTATCATGAGCGTACTATATATAAGAAAAGTGAGGAGTTACGAACGGCGTATCCTGGAGCAACACTCCAATATCGATAACCGCGAGCTATGGCGTTTCTGGTTACCGTTTTCGCTGTTCGTCACCACGATGGTCGTCGGTATGCTCCTCGGTTTTTATGCCGGTAACACCCGCATTTTATGCGTACACATCTTCCTGAATATCTGCTGCACCATCACCCTCGTTTGGAGCGTAGATAACCTCGAAGGAAATGTCGATGAAACCGAGTTGGGTATCAGCGAAGAAGAGAAATGGGAACAGTTAGACGAGTACACCCGCAAACGATTAGAAACGATCGAAAACAGTCTCAATACGGAAATGGAAAAAGGTCCCTTCTACCTCAATCCCGACTTTAATATTCAGGAGATGTCCATGCGACTCGGTACCAACCGAACGTATTTGGGTCAGTATTTCCGATTTAAAAATACGAACTTCTACTCCTTTGTTAATAAACTGCGCATCGACCACGCGTGCAGCCTCATCGAATCCGACCAGAAAATCAACCTCTACGAGATTGCCGAACAATGCGGATTCCATAACACCCGCACTTTCCGCCGCGTGTTCGAGGAGCAGAAAGGCTGTACTCCCATGAATTGGAAGCAAAACTTTAGGGGGGGGTAAATCGCTGAAAAACAGCGATTTAGTTGAGAGTTGAGAGTTGAAAGTTGAAAGTAATTGAAGATTGATTTTGAGCAAATAGAGAGTAAGACGCTGCACCTGATTGGGGAAGAGGCGGATAAGTTAGGACTCGAGTGCTATGTGATTGGCGGTTGGGTCAGGGATCTGTTTCTTCACCGCGAAAGCAAGGATATAGATATCGTAGCCGTAGGCCCGGGTATTACCCTGGCCGAGAAAGTGGCGGAACGATTAGGCAAAGGTGCCAACCTGAGTGTATTCAAGACCTACGGCACCGCCCAAGTCAAGAAACACGACATCGAACTCGAGTTCGTAGGTGCCCGCAAAGAGAGTTATCGGCGCGAGAGCCGTAATCCCATCGTAGAAGACGGGACGCTGGAAGAAGACCAGAACCGCAGGGATTTTACGATCAACGCCCTCGCCATCTGTCTCAACCACGACCGCTATGGCGAACTGCTAGACCCCTTCCACGGGATACAGGACCTGAATGCCGGTATCATCCGCACCCCGCTCGATCCCGACATCACTTTCTCGGATGACCCGCTGCGGATGATGCGCGCCATACGGTTTGCTACCCAACTAAATTTCCAACTGAACATCACCACGTTTGAGGCCATCGCGCGCAACAAACAACGCATCGAGATCATCACGAAGGAGCGCATTGCCGACGAACTGAATAAGATCATGCTCGCCCCCCAACCCTCCATCGGTTGGTTGTTACTCGATAAAACGGGATTACTCCCCCTCATCTTCCCCGAGATGGCTGCCCTCAAAGGCGTAGAGACAAAAGACGGACGGGGACACAAGGACGTGTTCCTGCACACCCTCAAGGTGCTGGACAATATCGCCGAAAAAACGGATAACCTCTGGCTTCGTTGGGCGGCGCTGCTACACGACATAGGCAAACCCCGCTCGAAGGCCTGGGACCCGCAAGGCGGATGGACCTTCCGCAACCACAACTACTTAGGGGCAAAGATGATTCCCGGAATCTTCAAGCGCATGAAGTTGCCGCTCAACGAGAAGATGGAGTATGTGAAGAAACTCGTGGATTTGCACATGCGGCCGATTAACCTCATCGAGGATATCGTGACTGATTCTGCCGTGAGAAGGCTTCTCTTCGAGGCCGGCGACGATATAGACGACCTGATGCTGCTTTGCGATGCGGATATCACCTCGCGCAACGAGCAGAAAGTGCAACAGTTTCATAAGAACTACGAACTCGTGAGGCAGAAGATGGTGGAGTTGGAGGAACGCGACCGCATCCGCAATTTCCAGCCGCCCGTAGACGGGTTGGAGATCATGGAGTTGCTCCACCTGGAGCCGTGTGCGCTCGTAGGGGAACTGAAAAGCAAGATTAAAGATGCCATCCTGGACGGCACCATCCCCAATGACCACGATGCCGCCAAGGCGTATCTGCTCGACTTGGTGGAGAGGAGTAGAGGGGTAGAGGAGTAGGGTTACTTGTACAGGAAACGCTTGATGGATTTCTTGGGCGTTTTTTCGAACTCTTTTTCGACAATCTCAATATTACTTACCTTCGAGAAATTCGGCAATAAACCATTGAGTTTCTCCAAGTTCTTCTCCATCAACTGTTTTAGTTCCCCCAGTTTCTCCGCTGCATAGTTCTCCGGGAAGACCAGTCCGATTAACTTACCATCTCTCTCCACGACGACGGATTCGGAGACGCCCTCCAGGCTATTGAGTTTATCCTCAATCTCCTCCGGGTAGATGTTTTGTCCACTTGCCCCTAAGATCATATTCTTACTGCGCCCGCGCAGGAACACATTGCCGCGGCGGTCAATGATGCCAATATCCCCTGTACGCATCCATCCATCCTCAGTGAAGACATTGTCCGTAGCTTGCAGGTTCTTATAATACCCGCGCATCACCCCTTCTCCGCGCACGAGCAGTTCACCGGGTTCGCGCGTAGGATGGGCACTCTCCACGCGCAGTTCCATATTATCTATCACGCGCCCGCACGAGCCAAAGGCGAAATCGTTCCAGGGAGCATAGCAAAGCAAGGGAGCACATTCGGTCATACCATAACCGCAGGTATACGGGAAACGAATCTGTTTAAGGCAACGCTCCACTTCCTTACTGAACGCGGCACCGCCGATAATCAGCACTTCTAACTTACCACCGAACGTCTCCATCAGTTTGTTATACACTTGCTTGCGGACATAGCGACCGATGATGGGCAGATACCACAAGAAGGTGATGAGCGGACGCTTGATTTGCGGGAAGATATTCTTCTTGAAGATCTTCTCAATCACCAACGGTACCGTCAAGATCATATACGGATGCACCTTCTTAAACGCCTCCATCAAGAGTGCCGGCGTGATAGACTTGGTGATGAAATACACATGCGTTCCTCCGGCAATCTGGTAAAGGAACTCGAACATCAATCCGAACATATGCGCCAAAGGCAACATCGACACCAGCGTCTTGTCCGGTCCGTTCGGGATGTTCGCTAAGCCATAAATCACATTATTGCTCAAGTTGCGGTTGGTGACCATCACCCCCTTCGGCGAGCCGGTGGAACCCGAAGTATAATTGATGAGGGCCAGACTCTCCATATTATCCGTAGGCAGTACCCAATCCTTAGACTTCAACCCCTTCGGGAAACGTTGGGTATATAAATCCGCTAATTCTTCCGATGAAACGGGCGTTTTACTACTCATAACCGAGAGGTCTTCGATTGCAATAAACGCCTCCACGTTCGGCATCTTGGTCAGGTCTACCCTACCCCTTACCCACGGGCCAACGAAGACACATTTGGCTTCCGAGTGGTTCACAAAATCGTGAATACTCTCGCTGGTGAACTCCGGCAGGATACTAACGGCGATACAGCGATAGGCGGCAATAGCCAGATAGGCGACGCCCCAGTTGCAGCAGTTGCGGCCGCAAATAGCGATCTTGTCCCCGGGTTGCACCCCGATTTTATCAAAAAGAAGGATGAGTCGTTGCACCTGTTCGGCCATCTGTCCGTGGGTATACTCCACCGAGCCTCCGAAATCCGTAATAGCTACGCGGTTCCAGTTGGAACGCATCGTGTCTTGAATGAGCGATAGATAATGTTGCATAATCGTGTTTTTTTAATTCGCGGTACAAAGATACGACATTTATTGCAAAAGAACAAAAATATGGTGTTTTGGAGGTTGTTTTGGGATAAAAATCACTTTTTAAGGGATAAAAAAGCAATATATGTGGTAAAATATTTGGATATATCCAAATTTTTGTGTAATTTTGTGCCCGCTAACGTAAATTGTCATTTTTATATACAACCAACATGAAAACGAGATTAGAAAGTGATTTAATTGGCGAATTGGCTATTCCGGCCGAAGCTCTTTACGGTGTTCAAACCGCCCGCGGAATAGAAAATTTTCCTATCAGTAAGTTCAAACTCAAGGACTACCCGGCCTTCATCAACGGCCTTGCATATACGAAGTTAGGTGCCGCTATGGCCAATTACGACCTTGGTTTACTCACCAAAGAGCAGTTCCAAGCCATCAAGCAGGCGTGCGAGGAGATCTTAGCCGGTCAATGGCATGACCAGTTCCCCGTAGACATGATTCAGGGCGGAGCCGGTACGACCACGAATATGAACGCCAACGAGGTGATTGCCAATCGCGCCTTGCAGATCATGGGTCACCAGCCCGGCGAATATAAGATCATCAGTCCCAACGACCACGTGAACGGGAGTCAGTCGACCAACGATGCTTATCCCACGGCGATTCATTTGGGGCTCTATGCCATGCACTTGGAATATAGGAAACACTTCGAGGAGTTGATTCGTTCGATGGAAGCGAAGGCGAAAGAGTTTGCTCCGATCCTGAAGATGGGTCGCACCCAATTAGAGGATGCCGTTCCGATGAGTCTGGGTCAGACTTTCGGGGCTTTTGCCTCCATCTTACGGGACGAGATCCCTCACTTGGATGAAGCTGCCGAAGAGTTCTTGACGATTAATATGGGTGCCACCGCGATTGGTACCGGTATCTGTTCGCAACCCAAATATGCGGACAAGTGTACGAAAGCTATTGCTAAGATCACCGGTTGGAAGATCCGCAAAGCCGCCGACCTGGTAGCGGCTACGAGTGATACCAGTTGTATGGTGGGTTATTCGAGTGTGCTTCGCCGTATTGCCACGAAGATGAACAAGATATGCAACGACCTGCGCCTGTTGGGTTCGGGTCCGAAATGCGGATTGCACGAGTTAGATCTGCCGGCTCGGCAACCGGGTAGTAGTATCATGCCGGGGAAAGTCAATCCTGTGATACCCGAAGTGATGAACCAGATATCCTACAAGGTGATAGGGAATGACTTATGCGTAGCCCTATGCAACGAGGCGGCGCAGATGGAACTCAATGCGATGGAGCCCACCATGGCGCAATGTTGCTTTGAGAGTATTGAGATTATGATCAACGGTTTTGATGTACTCCGCAAGTATTGTATTGAGGGCATCCAAGCCGATGCCGAGAACTGCCGCAATTATATCCGCGGGTCCATCGGAATCGTTACCGCCCTCAACCCGATTATCGGTTATAAGAACTCCACGAAGATTGCCAAAGAGGCTTTGGCTACAGGGAAGTCGGTATATGACCTTGTCCTGGAGCACGAGATCCTCACCAAGGAGGAACTGGATACAATCCTGAGTCCGGAGAATATGATCAAACCCGTTAAACTCAATATCAAGCCAAGGCATTGAAACTAGTATTTGCGAGTAATAATAAGCATAAGTTAGAAGAGGTGCGTGCCATTCTGACGGGTCATGAGGTGCTGAGTCTCAAAGACATCGGTTTCATCGACGAAATAGA
>CALCGR010000058.1 GCA_937901025.1 uncultured Bacteroidales bacterium | reverse complement strand
TAAATTTTCCCAATTCTTGTACTACATCTTGATTAGTCAAAATTTCCAAAGATCAACTGTTTTCGCGGGCTCGAAGCACAACTGCCTCAAATTTTTCGCGAAAGCGACTGCAAAGGTACGACAATTTTTTGACATGGCAAAATATTTGATAAAAAAAAAGCCATATTTGCATATTTTGCTACTTATAGATTACAAAAGCACCCGTTTGCGGGGTCTTTTCCTTATATATACGCGTAACACGCACCTGCGCACGCGCACGCGAGGGACAAAAAAAGACCGCCGATGGGCGGTCTTTTAGAGATATTCGAAGATTCGAAGATTCGAAGAATCGATGATTAGTAACTCGTACGTTGGGTGGAGGCGTAAGAGATCTTAAGCGCATACGCGCGACGGAGCTCTTGTTTGATATCCGCGATGACACCCATGCGGGTTTCCTTATCGGCTTTGATGCTGACGGTCATCAGACCTTGCTCCTGTTCCTTCATGGCGGAACGCTCGTTGATGATATAATCACCAATCTCGCGTTTGTCAGCGAAAGCGTCATCGAGTTGGATACGCGTCTCGGCACCATACTGTTTGCGGAACTCCGCGGTAGGGGTACCAACGTAGATATAACGAACCAAGGATTTCTTTTCGAGTTTGGTCAACTCCGTTGCTTGCGGAGTAATGAACTGCACCTTATAGGTTACTTCCTTCATCGAGGTAACGGACATGAAGAAGAACAGCAGCATGAAGATGATATCGGGCAGGGACGAAGTGTTCAGTGCCGGCATCTCACGTTTCTCATTTCTACGTATCTTTGCCATAATCAGTTTCCTCCATAGTTTTTAGGTTCTGCCTCGGAGATCTTTTGCGGATACACTTTCTGAATCTGCTTTTGCTGATCCTCGTCTAATTCGGCATACGCCTTGTGGAAATACTTGCGAGCGCATTCGTCACGCAGCTCGTTATATGCAGCCACCAGTTCGTTTTGCACATTCAAATAGGCCTGATACTGCGTATCCACGTCGTTTTGGACGGAGATGACGTGTTCCTTGGTATATTTGATGGTTCCAATAGGAGCACCGAAGTCCTCCTCCACGAGTTTAGGCATATGGGGATCGTCATTCTCGTTGAGGATAAACTCTTTGGCTTTCTCCTTCAATTGGCTGACCGGCATCTCTTGACCCTGCACCATCAACTGGTTGAACGAGTTGATCTTAACGATCAGCAGGTTGCGCTTGTTGATATCCTGGTCCTCAATCTTTTGATCGGGCGGAATAGGAGCCGGCAAACGACGTGCCAGACCTTGGTTCACGTCCATCGAGGTGGTCACCAAGAAGAAGATGAGCAGCAAGAAAGAGATGTCCGCCATGGAACTGGCATTAATCTGTGGGATTTTCTTTGCCATTGTGATTTAGTTTGTTGAGTTTAATTATTTCTTTTTGGTATAAGCGACGCCCCATACCATAGCGGCAATGGTGCCCAAAACCAAGAAGTACGTCAGATACAAGCACGCGTCGCTCATACGAGCCATAGCGCCTTGGTTATCCGAACCTTCATAACCAACGATATCAATCTTTTCGGGACTGCCAAGAACCCAGCAAACAACCACGAGAACAACGAAACCGAGAACAACATAAAGACCGGTCATCGCTTTCTTAGGATCTACCTTGTAGGTCTTAACGAACTCCCAAACAACGACAGCGAGTGTCACTAAGCATACCAAAGCCACCAGGATGTAGTTCCAAACAAGGAACAGCGTGGAGAACTTCGGGATAGGCAGGAAATCACCTGCTACTTCCAGGCTACCATTAGAGCCACCGGCGAAGAACAGGATCGAAGCAAGGATACCTATTCCCAACAGTGCCCATAAGGAGTTTCTGGAGATTTTTTTATAATCTTTCATAGGATAAACGTTTTTAATTAGTTAATACTAAGGTTACGGATCCTATTATTTCTTCTTCTTTGCGTCGTACTCTACTACGATATCCAGCAGGCTGATGGAGCTATCCTCCATTTCGTTAACCAGACCTTCAATGATGGAGAGGATGTAGTTATAGAACAATTGCAGAATGATAGCGATGATCAAACCGAGAAGGGTGGTCAACAGAGCGACCTTGATACCACCGGCAACAACGGTAGCCGAGATATCACCGACTTGTTGGATCTTATCGAAGGCTTGAATCATACCAATGATGGTTCCCAAGAATCCTAACGACGGAGCGATGGAGATGAACAGGGAGATCCAGCTGAGGTTCTTCTCGAGCAAACCGAGTTGAACGCCACCATAAGAAGCAACGGTCTTCTCAACTACGTCAACGCCTTCGTCATAACGGCTCAGACCTTGATAGAAAATACTTGCCACAGGGCCACGGGTGTTACGGCAAACTTCCAGAGCAGCCTCAATACCCTTCTTATTCAAAGCGTCCTCGATCTCAGCAAGGAGAGCTTTGGTGTTCGTCTTACTCAGACTTAAGTAAATGATACGCTCAATGCAAAGAGCCAAACCAAATACCAAGCACAACAGGGTAGCAGCCATAAAGCCGGCACCACCTTCGATGAACTTCGTCTTCAGCGTTTTGTGCAAAGCTACAACGGCGTTGTCTTCTTTTACAACGGGAGCTTGCTCGGGTTCTACTACTTCGGCTTCAGCTACGAGAGCGGAGTCGTTGTTTTCACTAACTTGTTCTACGGCTTCTTCAGCAGCTACTTCTGCCTCTTGAGCCATTGCAGCAACGCCACCAAAGGTCAGCATTGCCATCACCGTGAGGGTAACAAAGATCTTTTTCATAAAACGTGTATTAGTTTTGTTTAATTGTTTAACGTTTGCGGAGAGACAGGGATTCGAACCCAGGAAACGCTTTTGGCGTTTACACGCTTTCCAGGCGTGCCTCTTCAACCACTCGAGCATCTCTCCCCCAGAAAGTGGTACTTTGCGGAGACCCCGCATATATACTACTTTTTGGAAATCGACTGCAAAGGTACAACTTTTTTTTGGAATATGCAAATTTTATTCCTATTTTTTTGTACTTTTGCGTTATTTTAGTCTAAATAAGGCTTTTGCGTTCGCCGTTGTCACCTCATCTATTCGTTCAACAGGACACTGATACACCTCAGCCAGCACCTCCATCACATACCTCATCCACCGGCTCTCATTGCGTTCACCCCGATGGGGAACGGGTGCCATATACGGTCCGTCCGTCTCCAACACCAACCGCTCCAACGGGATACCGACCAACGATTCGCGCAGCTTGCAGTTCTTAAACGTGATCACCCCGCCGATACCTAAGTACAGTCCCTGCTTGAGGACCAGTTCCGCCGTTTCGTGACTGCCGCTAAAACAATGCATCACGCCGAAGTGTATATCCTCCTCGCGCAGGATACGCAAACAGTCCTCCGTAGCATCCCGCGAATGCAGGATAACCGGCAAGTCCCACTGCTTTGCCCACCCTAACTGCCGCCGAAAAGCCAGTTGCTGTTCGGCCTTAAAGTCCGTAGAGAAATGGTAGTCGAGACCTATTTCGCCGATGGCGACAAGAGGTGTAGGGGAGTAGAGGGGTAGAGGAGTAGGGTTATTATACATAGACTCTATTTCGTCAAGTTGTTGCGACCAGTCGGGACCGACTTCCTCGGGATGAAGGCCGATGGCCGGATAGATAGACCCCTCCCAACCTCCCCTCAAAGGGGAGGAGAGAGAGCAGAGTTCTAAGACCTGTTGGGACGAGGCGGCGGTGGTAGCGGGAACGATGATCGCCTCTACCCCACCCGCTTGTTGGGTCAACAGGTACTCCGCAAGCGGAGCGTATTGTTCGTCGTCAATATGACAATGGGTATCTATCATCTTTTATACAAAATGGAACTGTCACCGTAACTAAGGAAGCGGAACTGATGGGAGAGGGCATAGTCGTAGATGGTATGCCAATCGCCCTTGACGAAAGCGCTGACAAGTAGTAAGAGCGTCGATTGGGGTTGGTGGAAGTTCGTGATGAGTTGGTCCACCACATGGAACTCGTAACCGGGTTCAATCATGATCTGCGTCTCAGCATGCAGTGTATCCTGATGTGTCTGATCGAGGTACCGCAAGATCGTCTCCAAGGCCTCGCGGGTGGTATAGTCGTTGGCTCCGGGTTGATACGGAGCAAACTGGTCAATATGCAAAACAGGTTCCTCGTTTTTCCCCTCGAGTAAGGGCAAGAGGAGCGGACGGAAATAATAGAGGCTCTCGAGCGTACGCATCGAGGTGGTACCCACCGCCACGATATGGCCCGGATGGGCTAAGATATCCTCTATCGCTTGTCGCGGCACGGCGATGATCTCCGTATGCATGGTGTGCTCATTCGCGTCCGCGGTCTTGACGGGTTGGAACGTACCGGCCCCCACGTGAAGGGTGAGTTCGGTGGTTTGGATGCCCCGCTGCCTCAGGTTGTCGAGGACCGCGTCGGTGAAATGGAGTCCCGCCGTAGGCGCGGCTACGGAACCTTTGATACGCGAATAAACGGTTTGGTAGGTCGTCTTATCACTCTCCTCCGTAGCCCGATTCAGATACGGGGGAATAGGCAGTTCCCCGAGTTGGTCCAGAATCTCCGCAAAAGAGATGGACCCCTCTAAATCTCCCCTCGCAGGGGAGACTTGGTGCCATTCAAACCTCACCTCGTGGGTATTGCCGGTAGTGGAGAGGCGTTCGGCGGACAGTTCCAGTTGTTCATTCAGCGACAAGGTGAGTTTACCCTCCTTCCATTTCTTGAGGTTACCGATCATACATTTCCACACGCAACCGGAGGTAGAGCCCAGGGAGAGGGCATAGTCGCGGGGCGCGAGGGGTTCGAGGCAAAAGACTTCGACGCGGGCACCGGAGGGTTTATGAAAGACCAGGCGGGCTTGAATCACGCGCGTGTTATTATATACAAGGAGGGAATGCGGCGGGATAAAGTTGCCTACATTATAAAAGTGATCCTCACTGACTTGTCCGTCGCGATAGACGAGGAGTTTCGAGTGGTCGCGTTGCGCGAGCGGATATTTGGCTATCCTATCGTCGGTGAGGGGGTAGTTATATTCGTCGATTAAGATTGTTTCCATGTTTTTCTATCGCCCGCAAAGAGCACATACTGATTAAAGAGACAATCCAGTTCGCCGTTCATAAGATGGATCCGTCGGGAGGGTTTGAGTCCGATGCACTTCAGTGCGTCCTCGTTAGAGGAGATGATCCACGCCGTAGCCCCCGCAAAACGGTGTTTGAGGGCCGAACCGATATCCCCGTACAGGCGCATGACATCCTTATCTTGTGCCAGGCGTTCGCCATAAGGCGGGTTCATCATAATCAGACCGCCTTCGGCGGTAAGACCTTTCAGTTCCTGGATACGGATCTGGCGGACGTCGATGAAGCGTTGCATCCCGGATTCGCGGATGTTCTTTTGGGCTTGTTGTACGGCATAGAAAGAAGCGTCGGAGCCATAGATATGGTGGGTGAACGGGCGCTCCTTGCTATCGTCGTTATAGATCTGCTCAAAGAGGTCTTTGTCGAAGTCCGCCCATTTCTCGAAGGCGTACCCCTTGCGGAACACGCCGGGGGCGATGTTCTGCGCGATGAGCGCCGCCTCGATGAGGAACGTGCCGGACCCGCACATAGGGTCGTAGAAGTCCGTTTGGCCGTTCCATCCGGCGATCTTCAGCAGTCCGGCCGCGAGGACCTCGTTGATGGGAGCCTCGGTGGTAGCGACGCGGTAACCGCGTTTATGCAAGCTCTCGCCGCTGCTATCGAGCGAGATAGTGACTTGTTCGGCAGCGATATGCACATTGAGTTGGAGGTCGGGATCGGTGAGTTTGACGGACGGGCGTTTGCCCTCTTTCTCGGTCCAGTAGTCGGCTATCGCATCCTTGACGCGGTAGGTGACGTATTTAGAGTGGCGAAAAGTCTCGGAATAGACGGTAGCGTCGATGGCGAAGCCGGTGTTGACGGTCATGAACCGCGACCAGTCGATGTGTTTGGCTTGTTCATAGACGGCATCGGCGTCCTTGGCAGTGAAGGTAGCGATAGGGACGAGGATACGGAGGGCGGTACGGAGGCTGAAGTTAGCGCGATAAAGCAGTTCTTTGTCGCCTGAGAAGGACACGGCGCGCCGCTGGATCTGCACCTCGTCGGCACCAATCTCGGTCAGTTCCTCCGCCAGGACCTGCTCCAGACCCTTAAAGGTCTTCGCTATCATTGGGAAAGATTGCATAAGCATAAAAAAAAAGTGCGGAAAGAGAGGGATTCGAACCCCCGGAACCTCTCGGTTCAACGGTTTTCAAGACCGCCGCGTTAGACCACTCCGCCATCTTTCCGTAAAAATCGGGTGCAAAGGTACAACTTTTTTTTTATATACGCAAATTTATTTGCAAATATTTTTAAATCTCTCACAGATTCCACAGATTTATTATATCTCCCGCTCGCTTCGCTATTCCGCGGTATTTGCGCCATGGCAATAGCCCACGCTTGCCTTTATACCCGGCTAAAGCACGGGTGGCCCGGACTTCAGGGC
>CALCGR010000057.1 GCA_937901025.1 uncultured Bacteroidales bacterium | reverse complement strand
TATTAATCATATTCGCTTGTTGCACGGGGTCGCTGGTGGCGGCACTCGTGGGACTGATTGGTGCTCGTAGGAAGAAAAAAAAATATTTGGGGGCGTAACGGTATAGTTCCACCCAGCCCCATATTCAAGCATGCTTGGGGGAAAAAAGGAAAAAGTAACTATGACTAAGATACTCTTTGTGTGTCATGGGAATATATGCCGGTCGGTGATGGCTGAGATGCTGTTGCAGCATATGGTCAACGAAGCCGGCAGAGCGGACGAGTTCTATATCGACTCATGCGCCACCTCCACCGAGGAGATAGGGAACGATATCTATCCTCCGGCTAAACGGTGTCTCACGGCTCATGGTATTCCGTTCACGCGTCACGAGGCACGACAGATTACGATGGCGGACTACGACCGCTTTGACCACATCATCTGTATGGAGCGATATAATATCCGCAACCTGCCAAAAGTAACGGATAAGGTGCGGATGCTCCTTGATCGCGATGTCGCCGACCCGTGGTACACCGGAGACTTTGAAACCACCTATCGCGACCTCGTCGAAGGGTGCGAAAAAATTATAAGAGAGGGGATTTGACGGGGGCATTTCGGGTTTGCTTGGGGGAAAAAGGGAAAAAAAGTACCATTAGGCTTGCGTATATCAAAAAAAGTTGTAACTTGGGCAAGCTGCCTGCCGCTGCGCGGCATTCCCCCCAATGTACGGTCGCACGTTTATTAATATGAGCAAATTACGAGCAAAAAGGCTAAAGCCTCTCATTGACTGTTTTTCGGTAGTCTATCGTGAGTAAACTCCCATATTCTACCTAAAAACACTCAATAATAAAATAAATTTTATTTTTTTGCTCTAAAATTTGCTCATACCAAATTTTTGTTGTATATTTGCAGCCGAATTTCAAATAATGCGTATTTATGCATAAAATGTAAATATATATATTTATGGAGGTATTAAGGACAAATTATGTTAATCAATTATGGGAGAGAAGACATAATGGATTAGTTAAGATTATTACCGGAGTAAGAAGGTGCGGAAAATCCTATCTATTGTTCAAGTTGTTCAAACAACGTCTATTAGACGAAGGTGTTGCACCGGATCATATTATCAGTATTGCATTGGACGATTTTGCAAACGAAGCATATCTAGAGCCACACAATTTGTTTGATTTTGTTAAGGCTCAAGCTAAAGATACGCGGATGTACTACGTGCTATTGGACGAAATCCAACTGGTTTCTCAATTTGAAAATGTATTAAATGGTTTTTTGCACTTGTCAAATGTAGATGTATATGTAACGGGAAGTAATAGCCGATTCCTAAGTTCCGATATTATTACAGAATTCAGGGGGAGAGGTGATGAACTAAGAATCTATCCTCTCAGTTTCGCAGAGTATTATTCAGTCTTTGACGGAACCGCAGAACAAGCATGGAAAGAATATCGAATATATGGCGGTATGCCGGGTTTATTACTGATGGGCAGTGATGAACGCAAAGCCGAATATCTCAAGAAATTATTTGAACAGACTTATTTTTCTGACATCATCAATCGATACAATTTGCGAGGGAACGAAGAAATAGGCGAGTTGTTGGATGTGTTAGCCTCTTCTGTGGGTTCATTAACGAATACACTAACATTAACCAATACATTTAATTCACTCAAGCATCTTTCTATCTCTCGACCAACCGTTGCAACCTATATTCAATATTTACAAGATGCTTTTTTATTAACACAAGCCAAACGATATGATGTGAGAGGAAGAAAATATATCGCATCTCCTTCCAAATATTATTTTGTGGATGCCGGATTACGCAATGCACGGTTAGATTTTCGTCAGCGTGATTATGGTTTTGTTATGGAGAATGTTATTTACAATGCCCTATGTCAATGTGGTTGGAGTGTAGATGTCGGTATGGTCGAATATAATTGCAAAGAAGACGGGAAATCTGTCCGAAAACAATTGGAGGTGGACTTTGTTTGCAATAAGGGGAGTAAACGATATTATATTCAATCGGCACACGAGATTAACTCGGATGATAAGTATTGGCAGGAGATACAATCGTTTCAACATATTCACGACTCTTTTCAGCGGATTTTAATACAGAATGACGATATAAAATCCTATTATGACGAAAATGGAATTCGACATATAGGGCTATTGGATTTTCTGCTTCATCCGGAGCAGATTGACTTGTAGGCTTGGGGTCAAAAAAGGAAAAAAAGTGCCGTTAGGCTTGCGTATATGAAAAATTTTTCGTACCTTTGCACCCACAACTAAAACTAACGACTAATAACTAATAACAAACAACTAATTATTAACAATTAAAATTACTTATTTATGAAAAAGATTGCGTATTTTTTGCTCATCGCATTGAGCGTAAGTCTTGTCGCTTGTAAGAAGGACAATGTTGCAGATGGTCCGAAGATCACCTACAAAGCTACTCAAAAATTACCTGAGGTTGGAAACGACAAAGAAGATGGTCTGTACCTCGGCGGCTTTGGTGCTAAGTGCACCAGCCACGTGTATGACGAAGCTACCCAAACCGGTACCCTCATCTTTGCTAACAACCCGATAGCTATGCACAACGCTTTCTCCGGTTGTAAGGATCTTATCTCGGTAGATTTACCTAAAACGATTACTGTTATCAGTAGCAACGCTTTCAAAAATTCCGGCATTAAGAACTTCACCTTCCCTGATTGGATAACCAAGATTGAAGTCAACGCTTTCGCCGGTTCGGAGATTGAATCAATCATCATTCCTGAAACCATCACTGAGATGGGATCGTCTGTTTTCGAAGGTTGCAAAAAACTGACCGAAGTGTATTTCTCTAACGAAATAGACATGTTACCGGTTAACACCTTTAAGAATTGCAAGGCCTTGACAACGGTTGTTCTGCCCGAGAATTGTGACAAAATTGGTTCATATGCCTTCTTTGGCTGCTCCGCTCTGCCTTCGATTATCATTCCTTTTGGGATAACAGCCATCGAAAGTTTTGCTTTCAATGGATGTTCGGCTCTTGCAACCGTTACTTGCAAGACACCCCTTCCTCCCACCATTGACAAAATGACATGCTTTGCCGGCATTCCCGCTGAGGCTAAATTGTATGTTCCGTCAATAGGTTTAAATCCTTATAAGTTAACCGGCAACTGGACCTATTTCTTCAAAGCTGAGAATATCTTACCCATTGCGGACTAGCCCCAATCGCCCCTCCGGGCTCACTTTCACTTTCACTAAAAAAGCGATTTTTCTCACGAAAAGTCGCTTTTTATTTGCATATATGAAAAAAAAACAGTAATTTTGCAGCGTGAAACTGCAGATTGAACTTTTTTGTTCAGTAAATTGAACTTTTTATATAACAACTTTGAACTTTTTTCGTTATGGAGTATAAACGCATTCAATATCAGCAAGTTATAGATAGGCTGAATGAGCCGCGATTACGCTTGCAAGTGATTATTGGACCTCGACAAGTGGGGAAGTCCACCCTAATGCGACAAGTGTTGGAGGCAATTAGCATTCCCTTTGATGCCTATAATGCCGATGATGTAGTAAACCCCGGGCAAATGTGGCTATCTATGGTGTGGGAGAAAGCTCGGCTCAAGATGAAGCAAGGTAATGAAAAGGAGCGCCTATTAGTCATAGATGAAATTCATAAGATTCCTAATTGGAGCGAAACCGTCAAAGCCGAGTGGGATAAGGATACTTTTACGCAGACCCAATTGAAGGTGGTGCTATTAGGGTCCTCTCGCATGTTGCTCATGCAGGGGCTTTCTGAATCCCTAATGGGTCGATTTGAGTTGATCCGTTTGCCTCACTGGTCTTTTACTGAAATGCGCGAAGCGTTTGGTTGGACCATAGAGCAATATATTTATTATGGTGGTTATCCCGGTGCCGCTCCATATATCAACGATTTTGTGCGTTGGAAGCAATATGTTTTAGACTCCCTAATTGAGCCTTCGATTGCCAAGGATGTTATCTATTCTACACGTATTTTAAAGCCCCAATTACTCCGTCAGTTATTTGAGATAGGGTGCAGTTATTCGGGGCAACTCTTGGCTTTAAAGAAGATTGCGGCGCAGTTACAGGATGCCGGCAATCTCACAACTTTGGCCGGATATCTTGGTCTATTAGATCAAGCCGGATTACTCTGCGGGTTGCAAAAATACGCACAAGACACTGCACGTAAGTACAACTCGGTTCCTAAGTTTCAAGTGTACAATTCCGCATTGCATAATGTTTACGATGACCTAACGTTAGCACAAGCAGAATCTAATCCTGATGTATGGGGACACTTAGTGGAATCAGCCATTGGAGCATATCTTGTTAGTCAGGCGTCTGTTTATGGCTATCAAGTGTATTATTGGAGAGATAACATTAATGAGGTTGACTTTGTACTTAAACGCAATGCGAAAGTAGTGGCTATTGAGGTTAAGTCGGGGAGGAGACAACTGAATCAAGGACTGGTATTATTTAATGAGCAGTTCAAACCCCGGCGATCATTAGTTGTCGGTGGTGACGGCTTTTCTGCTGAAGATTTCTTGTCCATCCCCTTAGAAGAACTTTTTAAATAGTAACCTTGGGGTCAAAAAGGAAAAACCGCTCCAAGCAGTCAACTTGGAGCGGTTTTGTTTGTATGCACGATATAGGATTACTCCCAAGCCAGGGCGGAAGCACCGAGGACAGCGGCATCAGCCTCTTTCAGGTCGGAGAAGAGGACCTGAACCTTATTGCGCCAGAGGGGCAGCACATTCTCGTTGAGCGCCTTAACGACCGGATCCATAATCCAATGACCGGACTTGGTCAGACCACCGAACATGATGATCGCCTCCGGAGCGGAGAATGCCACGAAATCCGCCATGGCTTGACCGAGGATAGTGCCGGTATAATCAAAGATCTGCTTCGCCAACTCATCACCCGCCTCAGCTGCATCAAAGACGTCCTTAGAGGTGATATGATCGATATCGAGCTTACGGAGTAGGGAAGCGGTCTTCTTCGTGGTGAGGATCTGCTTAGCGGTACGCGCAACGCCCGTAGCGGAGCAGTAAGCCTCAAGGCAACCTTTCTTACCGCAGTTACATTGACGAGCCTCCGGGGTGCGGTCCACACAGGTATGGCCTAACTCACCGGCAAAGCCGTCGTGACCATAGACCATCTTACCATCAATGACGATACCCGAACCGACACCGGTACCGAGGGTAATCATGATGAAGTTCTTCATTCCGCGCGCAGCGCCATAGGTCATCTCACCCATCGCAGCGGCATTAGCGTCATTGGTGATCTTACAAGGGATACCGAATTTCTTACTCATCAGTTCAGCAAAGGGAACATTCGGCCAAGGAAGGTTCATTGCGCCCTCAATCTTACCGGTATAATAGTTACCATTCGGTACACCGGCACCGATACCGCGAATGAGATCGATACCGCCTACGGAGTCAATGAGTTTGACCGCCTCTGTATGCAGGGCGTCAATATACTTATTGATGTCCTTAAACTCTTGCGTTTTGATGGACGTACGGTTAATGACATGTCCACGAGCATCTACGATGCCGAGAACGGAATTCGTGCCTCCCATATCGAGGCCAAGTACATAGGGCTTTTCCATGATTAGAGTATTTTTATGTGTTTAAAAATAATATCCTATATTATAATTGATTCCCCAGTTCGTATCATCGCGATAGCCGTAACCGGGAATATACGCGGGAAGACTACCATTCGTCTTCGAGGTGCGGGTCATAAGCAGTTTCAAACGCAAGTTCCAGCCCATCTGAAACCCTTCCCATACCTGTACCTGACAACCAAAGACCAGTTCTCCCCAACAGTCCACACCGGTTTGTTTAGGAAAATCGAATTGGTAAGGCTGTCCGCCATCCCAATAGGGGGCTATCACGCGCACATCGGTGAGTTGGTACTGCTGCACCGCCGTACCGATACGTATGCCGACCAGGAGGGCGTTCAACCGCTCCGGGCGTTTTTTCAAGCCATTCAGGTCCACTCCCGCCCGAAAGAATGCTCCCTGCCCAAAATGATGGGCTCCCTCCGCATCAATCTCCGCACGAGCGTAACCGAGTTCGAAGGTAGGGTAGTAGCGCTGTTTGATACGCCAGGACATCCCGATCTCGTAGTTCTGCACCTTCCCCTTCGAACGCGCCGCCTCCAAGATAGGCGTAAACAACTCCAGATGGAGGTTCATACCCTGATAGATAGCGGAGTCGGGATAGATGCGGGTGCCGTCCTTGCGACGGGGGACGGGGACAGCGGAGCTGTCCGCCGGGGGTAGGGGAGTAGAGGAGGTGTCCTCCGGGAGTAGAGGAGTAGAGGAGTAGAGGGGTAGGGTTTCCAATAGAACCAGTAATATGACAATCAGGCGGCGGGTCATGGTTGAGCAGTGAGGATGAGGTTATCCGTCGTTTGGTCCGAGACATCGGAATCGAGGATGGCGAAGGTGTCCACAAAATGGTGGGTAGCCCACGCACTATCAATCACGAAATATACGAAACACCCGCAGGCAAAAGAGATATACCGATAATCGTTGATATGACGAATGAAGATGGTATCCGATTGCTCATGCCATTCGAGCTTATACGCCGTCACATTCGTATCCGGCCGCAAGGGGAGTTGGAGGGTTTGTCCGCCCTGCGCATTGCGATAAAGGACGGAGTCATTTGCGATACCCGTAAGGGTAAGGGTGTTGAGTTTACTATCCACGACCATTCCCGCCCGAATCTTCTGCAGTTGATGGCATTCCGGGTCGGAGACGCAGCCGGACATTAGGAGGGCTGAGAGGCAGACAGGCAGATAGGCGGAGAGGATACTATAGAAACGTTTGAACTTCATCTTTGAGTGCGGTTAAGGCGATATCGTTAGGGGTATCGCCATTATTATCGTACGCCTCGAGCAGGTTACGCGCATAATCGAGGGAGTTACTGTTCTTGGGCAGTTGGAGCGCCACCGCATTGACGAAGGTCAACATCTCGTTGCGCGCCGTGAGGATCTTCTGCCATAACTCGTCGGAGACATAGACCTGCTGACTGAGGTTATGGTCATACTCGGCGCGGATGGTCCGGAGCAGGTGTTGCTGGAGCTCCTGAAGAGAGAGTTCGTGGACCTTCACCTCCATAAGCATATGCGACGGGGTGGTGCGCTCGAGCAGGAGCGCGAGACGCTCGTACGCCTGCAAGCGCAAAGGAGAGACAATCTTCTGACTCTCCTTACGCAAGGCATACTGACGCCGCTTCTCCATCTCGCGATAACGGACGGCTAAGATAGCCGCCATGGCGAGGAGGATAAGGACGACAGGGACGGTATATGTCAATACACTCTCCACGATCCACTATCTACACTCATTTCCGGCTGCCTTGCAGGGCAAACCAGAGGATATAAGCTACCATGGCAATCACGAGCCAATAGGAAGAGATATAGCCGGTAGAACGAGCGATAGCGTCTTGGATCAACGGCATGACACCTCCGCCGACGACCATGGTCATAAAGATACCACTGGCGACTGCCGTATACTTACCGAGTCCTTCGGTAGCGAGGTTGAAGATACCGCCCCACATCACGCTGGTGCATAGACCGCAGAGGATGAAGAACAGGCACTTAACGGGAACGATACCATAGACGTTCATGGTGATGGTCTCCGGCAGGAAAACGGCGACGAGTAAGAAGAAAATAGCCAAGGACGAAACGGTGATGATCTGCGTCCGCGGCGATACCTTACCGCTGATGAACGTACTGGAGAAACGACCGACCAACATCAGGAGCCAATAGATAGCCGCTAAGGAACCGGCTACGGCTGTGGCGTGCTCAATAGGCATGTTCGATACATAGAAAATCATCTCGCCCGGGATACCAATCTCTATACCTACATAGAAGAAGATAGCTATCACGCCGAAGATCAGGCGTTTATATTGCAAAGCTCCACGAATACCCTCGCGAACGTTCATAGCCTCTTGTTCGGGTTCGGTCAGCTTGAGGAAACTCAGAACAATAAAGGCGAAAGCGAAGACACCCATCGCGATGAAAAGCAACGGAGCCACGTTGGTCATCGAGGTCTTAGCCGAGACTTCACCGATGAGCATACCCACGAGCATCGGGGTAAGGGTACCGGTGAGGGAGTTGAGGCTACCGCCAATCTGGATGTATTGGTTACCTTTGTTTCCTCCGCCCCCGAGGACATTCAGCATCGGGTTAACGACGGTATTCAGGATACAAACGCTAAAACCGCAGATGAAAGCACCGATGAGGTAGATCAGGTAGTTAGCGTTCATCAAGCCACCGAAGATAGGGGTGGCAGCACCGAATAAACTGGAAAAGTACTGAATGCAGATACCTACAAAACCGAAGGCTAATGCGACCAAGGCGGTCTTACGATAGCCAATCTTGTTGAGTAATAAACCGGCGGGGATACCCATGAAGAGGTAAGCCGCAAAGTTCATCATGTTTCCCATCATGCCGCTCCAGTCGTACTGGAACTTCCAGATAGTACCAAAGGGCGCAGCCATATTCGTTACGAACGAAATCATGGCGAAGAGGAAGAACATGGTCACAATAGCGACCATCTTTCCGTTGTTCTGATTGTTTTTCATCCTTGTATTATTTATTGGGTTTAACGATTTAGCGAATCATATCGGCTCCGAAGTAAGGCTGCAAAGCCTTCGGGATACGGATACCTTCCTCGCATTGGTTATTCTCAAGCAAAGCCGCTACGATACGGGGCAGCGCCAGGGCCGAACCGTTGAGCGTATGGCAAAGACTGACTTTCTTGTCCTCCGCCTTACGATAACGGCATTTGAGGCGATTGGCCTGATAAGTATCGAAGTTCGACGTCGAACTAACCTCCAACCAGCGGTGCTGCGCCTCGGAATAAACCTCAAAGTCGTAACAGATAGCGGCGGTGAAGGACATATCGCCCCCACACAGACGCAGGATACGGTACGGCAGTTCGAGTTTCTTGAGCAGACCCTCTACGTGGTCGAGCATCTCGCGATGACTCGCTTCCGAGTGTTCGGGGCTATCGATACGGACGATCTCAATCTTAGAGAACTCGTGGAGGCGGTTGAGTCCGCGCACATCCTTACCATAACTACCGGCCTCGCGACGGAAACACTCCGTATAGGCGCAGTTCTTGATGGGCAGTTGGTCCTCGTCGATGATGACATCGCGATAGATATTCGTAACGGGCACCTCAGCGGTCGGGATAAGATAGAGGTCATCCACCTCGCAGTGGTACATCTGACCCTCCTTATCGGGCAGTTGGCCCGTTCCATAACCGGAAGCGGGATTGACCACGGTAGGCGGCATAATCTCGGTATAACCGGCTTTGTTGGCTTCGGCCAGGAAGAAATTGATGAGGGCGCGTTGCAGACGAGCACCTTGTCCGATATAGACGGGGAAGCCCGCACCGGAGATCTTCACACCGAGGTCAAAGTCGATGAGGTTATATTTCTTGGCCAGTTCCCAGTGGGGCAGGCGAGCTTCCTTGGACTCGGGATTCCACTCGTCCTTCCAGTCGCGCAAGGCTACACCGCAATTCGGATTGCCCTGGTAGGAAAGACCGCCTTCGGCTGGCAGACCGCTGCGCTGTAAGACCGCTGACGCTGTAGGATCGCCTTCGGCTGAAAGACTAAAGTTACCGATCTTGACAGCGAGGTTATCCTCGGCACTCTTGCCTTCGGGCACGAGGTCATAAGGAACATTCGGGATGGTGAGCAGGATAGCGGTTTGCGCTTCCTCGGCTTTCGCCATCTCGGCCTCGTAAGCAGCGATATCTTGTTTAAGGGTACCGGTCTGTTTCTTAGCCTCCTCCGCCTCGTCGCGTTTGCCTTGCGCCATGAGCTGACCGATGGACTTGGCAATGAGGTTCATTTGTTGACTCGCGGCATCGCGTT
Organism: uncultured Bacteroidales bacterium; assembly: GCA_937901025.1. Taxonomy (GTDB): domain Bacteria; phylum Bacteroidota; class Bacteroidia; order Bacteroidales; family Paludibacteraceae; genus Colicola. Next base: position 25,585 of record CALCGR010000057.1, on the reverse strand, counting down.
TCTGCTGCGCCGCCTTACGATCCTGGTCCAAAGACACAACTTTCTCGATCGCTACGGAAGCGTCGAGAAAGTGTTTCTTTTCCAATCCCGAGACTATAGCCTCGCGATTGTCATAAATCTGTTTTAATGTGAGCATAGTTATGCTTTTGCAGCAACGGGCTCTACGGAAACATACGATTTGTTGTCGCGTTTCTTACGGAAAGTAACAACACCGTCTACGAGAGCGTACAGCGTATGATCACTACCCATACCTACGTTCTCACCGGGATTATGTACCGTACCACGTTGACGAACTAAAATATTACCGGCTTTGGCAAATTGTCCACCAAAGAGTTTCAAACCTAAACGTTTGCTTTCTGATTCACGGCCGTTCTTAGAACTACCGACACCTTTCTTATGTGCCATAATCTATAAACTTTCTTTTAAAATTAAACACTCAAAACTGCGAAGCATTAAGCAAGCACAATTTCTTTAACAATCAGGTTCGTCAGGTCTTGACGGTGACCATTCAACTTACGGTAGCCTTTACGACGCTTCTTATGGAAGACTAATACCTTCTCCGCGCGGCACTCGTTATCGAGCACTTCGCAAACGACTTTCGCACCCTTAACAACCGGGGTACCTACCTTAAACTTACCTCCGTCCTCAACGAACAGAACTTTGTCGAACGTAACCTCGGCGCCCTTCTCGGTCTCCATGCGGTTAACGAACAATTTCTTGCCGGCCTCTACTTTCATTTGCTGGCCTTGCATTTCTACAATTGCGTACATTGTACCAAACTATTTAAATAACACTCATCATAGGCGGCTTGGGGGGTCTTTTACGCTGCTGGTGGGATACCTCATACGTTGCCACGGGGCCACTTGTTCGTGCCTACTGACGAAAAATCGTGCAAAGATACGACTTTTTTTTCAAACTACCAAATATTTTTGTAAAATTATTTAATTTTATTGCTTTTTGCCACCTCTACTCCTCTACTCCTCTACTCCTCTCCACCTTTATATACCCTACAGCTTGGGCTTGACGCTTGTTCTCCTCATGGCGTTTGATTTTGCGCTTGCGCCAAGCGATAAGATGGATGATATCCCTCGGAATGAAGATCGGACACAGCACCAAATCCGCAAAGGAGGCAAAGATGATGGGGTCATGGGGCTCATACGAGTACTCGATATCGAAGATCGGACTGCGCGCCGCAAAAGCCATGAGACAGGATACATAATCGATGACGAAGAGCACGGCAATGACCAGCGCAATAGATAAAAGGATTATGCGCGCGATATAGAAATGCCGCCCCCGCTGCCCGATGGTACGAAGGATATAAGCCAAGAGGGGAAATCCAAATAAGATAATACCGTAAAATTCCATAATTCCTCGTTTTCGAATGCAAAGGTACGGTTTTTTTGTCACATATGCAAGAAAATTACATAAAAATGCAAAAATATTTGCACAATTCAAAAAATTGTTGTACCTTTGCACCCGCTTTTCGAAAGGAAGGGTGGGTGAGTGGCTGAAACCAACAGTTTGCTAAACTGTCGTACGGGTAACTGTACCGGGGGTTCGAATCCCCCCTCTTCCGCTTAAAAAACAAAATGGGACCTCACTAAGAGGCCCCGTTTTTGTTTTTTGGGGGTTGAGAGGGGGGCCTTCTCAACCCCCGGTCGGGAGTTCTCCTTCACTACGTTCAGTCGATCTGCTCGCTACGCTCGCCGTACGAATCCCCCCCCTCTTCAGTTCTTCTTTATGGGTTTGAAGCGTTTTTGGCGTTGTTGCCAACGCTCGCGGGCATAGGCTTGCATATCGGTGACCACATCGCGTTCGTCTACGAGTTCCAGACCAAAGACGGTCTCGATGATATCCTCTAAAGTCAAGATACCCTGGAAACAACCATACTCGTCAATCACGATACCGATCTGCGACTTCTGCCGTAACATCCGGTCAAAGATATCCCCGATGGACCGGTTCTCGCTAAACTGCGGCATAGAACGCTTGATATCCCCTAAGGTCAAATCAAACTTATCCTCCGTGAGGTTCTCCAAGGCCTCATCGCGTAAGATATACCCCGTGATATATTCGGGCGAATCCGAATAAACGGGGATGCGGGAGAAATGGTCATAATCCTCGCAGTCGTAATACTGCTTAAGGGTCATCTTTTCCGGAGCGGTAGCCGCTACCACCCGGGGCGTCATCACGTCGGACGCCTTGAAATCGTCCAGTCGCATGACATTGCGGATAATCTTATTCTCATCTTCCTCAATGACTCCCTCTTCTTCCCCCACGTTCGCCATGGCTACTACCTCCTCGCGACTCACCGCCAGTTCCTCGGAATGAGGCAGGATACGCGTGATACCCTCAATCAACAAGACAATAGGGTAAAGGATATAGATCAGTGCACGGATGGTATAGGCACAAGCGGGCATGAGTTGACGCCAATAGGTAGTGCCGATGGTCTTAGGAAGAATCTCGGCAAAGAGAAGGATGAGGAGCGTCATCATCGCACTCACGACACCAAACCACTGACTGCCGAACAAGATTGTGGCCTGTTGTCCAACCCCCGCGGCACCAATCGTATTGGCAATGGTGTTGAGGGATAGGATAGCCGCCAACGGACGCTCGGTGTGCTCCTTAAACCCTTTCATGATAGCGGCCGCCTTGCTGCCCTCCTTCTCTTTCATGGTGAGAAAAGAGAGCGTGGTGGTCATCATCACGGATTCCAATGTACTACAGAGGTAGGATACAATGAGAGCCCCTAATAGATAAATCAAAAAGATTCCCATAGACGTGTTATTTCCCTAACTTGACGACTAAAGCAGTAAGTGGGGGTAGAGGGGTAGAGGAGTAGGGGCGTAGGGGGGTAGAGGATAAATCTACTCTTTCGCCGGTTAATACGTTGGTTCCTACAGGATTATACTTACCTAAAATCTCTGCATAATGGTCCACCGGAATCGTGCGGGTCTCGTTAGAGGCATTGATATACACGAAGATTGCTCCCTCGTCGGTATAGCGGAAATACGCGTAGGTGTTATCGCGCGAAGCAAAGTGCATCGTTTTGCCGTTCCAAATAATGGGTTCCGACTTACGGAATTGGAACAGACGACAATGGTAGTCGTAGAGGTCCTTTTGTTCCGCGGTCAAACTCTCGTAATCAGGTAACGGACGACGCAGTCCGGAGTGACCCATAGACATATCCGACGAACGAACGCCATACTCGTCCCCGGCAAAGAGTTGCGGGATACCGCGCATGGTGGCAATCATCGTAAACGCCAGTTTTACACGTCTCAAATCGTTATCCATCACCACATCGGCGATGCGGTCCATATCGTGGTTGCCAATGAAAAGCAGCAGATGATAGGAATCGGCATAGAGGTAGTCTTGCGACATAGCGTCATAGACGCGCATCATACCGCCTCCCCAGAAGTTACCGTCATTCTCGAGGGCTTGACGAATAGCCTCCTCCACGGGGAAGTCCATCACGGAGGGCAGGTGGGAATTGAAGCCGTCATAGTTACGGGCATCGGCCTGCCAGTAAGCTACATTAGAGGCCGGACGGGTCCAGGTCTCGCCTACGATATTGAGGTTAGGATACTCCGCCAGGATGGCTTGGCACCACTCGGCAGCGGGTTCTTTCTCGATATACGGGTAGGTATCGACGCGCAGACCGTCGAGGTCCGCATATTCAATCCACCAGATAGCCCATTGCTTAAAGTATTGGAGCAAGTCGCGATTGCGGATGTTCATATCGGGCATAGCGTGGTCGAACCAAGCGGAGTTATTGAGTTCGCGGTCGTACTCAGAGGCGTTGATATCGTAATTAGCGGAGAAGACATTGTTGGTGGTCGTATATTCCGGGAAGGTGTTTATCCAATCGGCATACGGGAAGTCCTTCATCCACCAGTGGGCTGCGCCACAGTGGTTAGGAACCATATCCATGATGAACTTCAACCCTTTCGCGTGCGCTTGGGCCACCATGTCCTTATACATCTCGTTCGTGCCGAAACGCGGGTCGATATGGTAATAATCCGAGCAAGCATAGTGGTGGTAGGACCACTCGGGTTCGTCGTCGCAGAGCAGGGGCGTAGGCCAAACCGCCGTAGCGCCGGTCTCGAGGATATGGTCCAGCGAACTGACGATACCGGCGATGTCGCCGCCCCAGCGGCCGTGGATATAATCCTTGCGGGCGGGTTCGGCGCAGGTCTTGACGGTGTTGTTCGATTCGTCGCCATCGATGAAGCGGTCGGACATGATGAGGTAGATGACGTCCGCCGTAGTGAAGGACTGACGGTCACGACTGCCCTGACGACGGGCGGCGATGGTATAGGGGATAGATGTTTTCTTTTTTCCTTTCTTAAGGGTGATGGTATAGGTACCCTCTTTTTGAACGTCGAGGTCAAGGAAGAGGTAGTTCGGCGACTCGGCATTGTGTTGGGACTTGACCACCAATCCTTCTGCCGGCTTGATAGTCACCTGTGCATCGCAAAGGTCTTGGCCTTGGAGCATAAGGGTGAGGGGGCAGTTCATGTCGGTCCACCAGGAGAGCGGTTCTGCACGCTGGATCTTCGGTGCCGCATTGAGACTAAGGGAAAACAAAAGGGCTAACGAGAGTAGATTGTGTTTCATACTATTGAGTGTTTTGATTTACAAAAAGAAATAGCAAGCCTATAAGCCGGGTTCTGTCCCTTACGGGGTTCATCATTCATCTTGATGACACATTACTGCGCCATTCTGTCGCGCTCTACCCTCCGACTCGGACGAGCCGCCCTATAGCGTCGGTATACTTGAGTTTGCTGCCCGCAGTGTAGTCGTTTCACCCGCCCGAAGGCGACTCGTCTCTGTACCAGTGACCAAACATTACTGCCTGTCGGCCGTTAACCGATGCGGTGCTCTATGCAGCCCGGACTTTCCTCTGCCTAAGGCAGCGATGAACCGGCTTACTATTTACAAATCGGGGCTCTTGTCAGAGCCCCGGTAGAGCGGCATAAGGGAGTCGAACCCTCCTCCTAAGCTTGGGAAGCTTATGCACTACCGATGTGCTAATACCGCAATGCGAGTGCAAAGGTACAACTTTTTTTTGGATTGTGCAAATATTTTTGCAAAAATATATTATTTTTAGTAAATTTCTACGATTTCGCGGTGGAGGCGGCGAGTGCGTTCGAAGACATAATGCGGACGAGAAGGGGACTTTATATTAACCACCCGTTGGGTGGCATTGAGAACGACGGGAATCGTCTGTTTCTTTGCTCCGACAACAGTCGCATCCGTGTTTAGGTTCTTCTCCAAGACATAAAGGTAATCACCTCTTCGCTGATAAAGCGTATTAAACCGGATAGACGCGTGCACTTGGCGCAGACGGAACTTCTCAATCTGTTGCTCGGACATATTGAGCATATTGAGTAACTGTAATTGGTCTGCATCGAGTTTCATACCAAAAGGAATCCTCAGACGGTACTCCGCATTGCAAGAGGAACGCAGTAGAGAGAGGGTTTGACTATCCACGATATAGTGGCGCTTAATGGTATAAACGAAGATACCGATGATGTCCTTATGCTCGGTATAGGTAAGGACGGTTTCCCCATCGTTTTCCTTATCTACGGACCAGTGCTTAAGATCGGTCATAGCGCGATGGAGGTCAGTCTTGGCAATATCCAAGTAGAAAAGTCCTTTATGCACTACCACACCGGAATCAATAGCATTAGCTGTGTTGCGTATCTGTTGACCTATCTCAGGATATTTACGCTTGTTAGCCCCTTTGAATTTGAATTGTTCGAGCGTGCTATCGGCATAGATAGCATTGACGCGAGAACGGATGAACGGATTGATATATCGCTTACAGTGGTCGCCGTGAAAAGTGATGGTATCCTCCCGTACCGCTATGGTGGCAATCATCTGTTCCATTCCCCATGCTTCGCCTTCACTATCCATCCTGACATCGGAAACAATACGGTACTGCGTCCAAACAGAAGGGAAGTCTTGCTCCATCTGTTCATAAACGGCTTGTAGCAAGAGTGCCATCTGTTTGCGCTTATTGGCATACTTGGGCTGTTTAGCAGAAACTACCATCTCCTCAAGACCGATGGGTTGCTCGGTGAGGACGACGGTGGGGAAGACCACCGTGTCCGGGAGGAGGGGAGTAGAGGAGTAGGGTGTAGAGGAGTAGGGGGGTAGGGTAATGGTCTGTTTCTCGTAACCGACATAGGAGACGATGATGGGGCTATTGGGAGCAAGGAAACCTTCAAAAGTAAAATAGCCATCACTATTGGTGGCTGTGCCAATAACAGGGTCATTGACAGGATAGATGGTGGCATAACCTAACCCCTGCCCGTTACTATCAGTCACGCGACCCATATAAACGGTAGCAGAAGTCAGGTTAACAACCATCAATAATACTATGAGCAAGCGCTCACGCATACTTATTTGCTAAGCAACATATATTGCCAAGGAGCCAAAGTAATGGTCTCCGTCTCTGCCAAGGTCTTACCCTTTCCGCAGATGCAGGTATAGTCGCCGGCATAGTCACCGAGGGTGACGGTCACGGTTTGTTTCTTGGCGGACATGTTCATAATCGCAATCACGGTGTTGCTTGGGCAAGGATTCTCTTGGTTGCAGCAAACGCGGGGACGAACGCAAGCGAAGATAGCGTCGTTATCGCAATCGAGGCGGTACATAGGCGCTCCCTTGGGTTGGCTCCAGAGTGCTTTATTGGCTTTACGGAAAGCGTTGAGTTGTTCGTACATCGCGAACTCGGGTGCTTTGCCGGACTTCGGAGTATCGATAAGGTCTTTCTCAAAGAACTCCAGGCGGTGGTGGTTACCGGAGATCTGACCGGTGTAGATAAGCGGCATACCGGGTACGATATACGTGAAGGCAGCAAAGAGAGGATAAGCATCGCCCATGCGCTCATATTCGGTGCCGTTCCAACTGTTCTCGTCGTGGTTGGAGGTGAAGTTCATACGGATAGCCTTTGCTTGCAGGGTGTCGGCATCAGCGAAGTATCTCCATAGGTCGTTGACGGTTTGTTTGCCTTGGGCTACATCGTTCATGAGGTGATGTAAGTTCCAGCCGTAGTACATATCGAAGGCATACTCGCATAGTTCGGGAGCCTTATCCTCATTCTCGGCGAGCGTGAAGAGGGGTTTGTGGTTCTTACGCAGTTTAGGCATCACCCAGTTCCAGAAGTCGGTCGGTACTTCGCCCGCTACATCGCAGCGGAAACCATCGAGGTTCATCGTATCGAGCCACCATTTCATGGATTGGTACATGGCGCGACGCATCGCCTGATTGTCGTAATTGAGTTTAGCGATGTCGGTCCAGTCATATTGCACCATGAGTTGGCCGAGGCTATCGCGGTAGTGCCAGCCGTCGTTGTTCGTCCAGGCGTTATCGGGCGAGGTATGGTTGGCTACCCAGTCGAGGATGACCTTAAAGCCCATCTCGTGAGCGGTCTCTACGAAATGTGCAAAGTCGGCTTTAGTACCGAACTCAGGGTTGATGTCGCAGTAGTCTTTGATGGAATAGTAGCTGCCGCGGGTACCCTTACGGGTGATCTCTCCGATAGGTTGAGAAGGCATAACCCAGATGATGTCGATACCATTCTCTTTTAACTGAGGTAAGATTTGCTCCTCAGCAGCAGCGAAAGTACCATCAAGCGTAGCTTGACGGACATTGAGTTCATAGATCGTAGCGTTATACGACCAGCAAGGATGTGTCTTAGGGGCTTGTTTACAGCAAGCGCTGAACACCAAAACGCCTACAAGGGCGATGAAAACTTTGTTTTTCATAATGATGAATTGATTTAATGATGGATTGATAAATTGTTAATATTGATTTTAACGGACTTGATTCCCTTTGCAGTAAAGGTGGTCGTTCCATTTTTGACGATAAATGTACATTGCCCGTGGAAGGCGGGGTAGAGGAGTAGGGGAGTAGAGGAGTAGGGGGGTAGGGGTTGGTGGGGATAGAGGCAGGTCGGGTCGCCGTTGGCGGCGGCGATGACAGCGCCTTTGGCCTGAATCAGGTTATCGGCGTGAGGGCAGACATTCCCGTGTTTATCCACGACGCGAAGGGTGATGTATTGTAATTCGGTTGCGCCCTCTTCTTTGTTTGCCCAAACGGCTTCCAAGTGATGGGGCTTACCCGCCGTGTAAACGGTTTGTTCAGCTACGGGTTGATGGTCAGCATCGTAGGCTACGACGCGCAGTTCGCCGGGTTCGTATTTCGTATCCAGCCACATCAGCCGGTAGCGCGGCAGCAGTTCGGGTCGAGGTGCGCTCCCCCATTCGGGAATAGTGAACGAGCCCACTTCGGGGGTAGGCTGAGAGACATCCTCTTTGGAGGCAAAATGTCGTTTACCCTGACTGACGCCATTGATAAACACTTCCGCCTCGGGATAGGAGGTATAGACAAAGACAGGCGTCGTCTCGCCTTCACGACCGGGCCAGGTCCAGTGGGGGAGGACGTGAAGCGTAGGCTCTTTGTCTTGCCATTGCGAGCGGTAGAGATAGAACCTATCCTTCGGCAAGGAAGCGATATCGATAATCCCAAAATACGACGAGTGGGACGGCCAAGCGTCCGTGTCGTAAGGCGAGGGCTCGCCAAAGTAGTCAAAACCGGTCCACACAAACTGTCCCAAGTGCCACGGATTATCATCGACGAGTTGGAAGTCCTGGTCGGGTAGTCCGGACCAAGCGCAATACTCCACATCGTAACCGGACGATTGGTGGTCCGGGTGGAGGGCGTCGGGTTGAATGATGACAGGGAAGTGGTAACTATCGCGTGAAGAGACGGTGGAAGCGGTCTCGGAGCCGAGCAGCATCTTTTGCGGCAGGTGCTCAAACGCTTCCTCGTAGCGCGAGGTGCGGTAGTTGAGTCCGGGAATCTCGATGGCGGCACCAAAGCCGTTGTAGATAATCTGTTTGACTTGGTCCATTCCGCAGGTGACGGGACGCGTGCGGTCCCATAGACGAACGGCATTCTGTAGGCGCTCCGCGACCTCGATACCCCCCTGCAGCACTTGGTCCCATACTTCGTTACCAATCGACCACATCACGACAGAGGGGTGGTTGCGGAAGTGGCAAACCATGTTTTCTATGTCGCGCTCGCACCAATCGTCAAAATCCTTATGGTAGTCGTTGATTCCTTTCGGTCGGGTCCACGTGTCGAAGGCCTCGACAACGAGCATGATACCCATCTCGTCGCATAGTTCGACCAGTTCGGTCGCGGGCATATTATGGGTGGTGCGGATAGCATTACAGCCCATGTCTTGCAACATCGTTATTTGGTGACGAAGAGCATCCTTGTGTACGGCAATACCGAGAGGTCCTAAATCGTGGTGTAGGCAGACCCCCTTAAAACTCGTCCGTTGGTTATTGAGATAAAAGCCCTTGAAGGGGATATATTCGAGTTTGCGCACTCCAAAACGAGTAGTGAGACTATCTACCAACCGGTCGCCCTCATAGACGCGTGCTACCGCGGTATATAAGGTGGGTGTGGTAGGTGACCATAGTTGTGGCGAAGGAATCAGTGCCACCCCTTTGGTGCCCTCTATTCGGGCGATGGACTGACCATCCCAATAGATGTCGGTCAGCACTTTGGTGTTGGCTGTAGCAGAGGATATATCCATCGTTATTTGCGCCGTAGCCAAGGTGTCAGACACGTAAGGAGTTGTAATCGTAAAACTCCATAAAGGGATGTGCGTTCGTGCCTGTCGCAGCAGTTCGACTTTGCGGTAGAGTCCTGCTCCCGGATACCAACGAGAGGACTGCGGTAGGTTGTCCAATCGAACGATAATCGTGTTGTCTCCTGCGTGCAGATAGGAGGAGATATCAAAATGGAAGGCGTTATAGCCGTAAGGCCATTCGCCTACGTAGCTGTTATTGACATAGACTTTGGCGTGCGACATCGCCCCATCAAACACGAGCGTATAGACGCTGTCTTTAGGGTCGGTGAGGTTCACGGAGGTCTGATAGTATCCGGTGCCCATCCAGTTTAGTCCGCCCGAACGACCGGTCTTGGTCGTGGCGAAGGTCTCACCGTTCTGCACCACGGTGACCGTCTGCAGGTCGTTGCTGCGGTCGAAGGGTGTGGTGATGGCCCAATCGTGCGGGACCTCTACGGGGAGTAGGGGAGTAGAGGAGGAGGGGGGTAGGGTGTCGAGGCTAAAGAGCCAAGAGGTGAGGATGGTGAGTATTAGTGTCGCCATAGTTCGAGGATTGCTTGATTGGGTTGGCCATTGGTGGTGAAGGCGCCCATATTATAGGCACCCCAACCTTTGGTTTTATATTCAGCAGGTTTCCAGCCGCCATAGCATTGCGGTTCCCAATAGAAGTACCCTTGGAAGTAGTCGAGCGTATCCAAACGCGACCTAAGGTCTGCAATTACTTTTACCGCCGTAGGCACCTGATTACTTGCGGAGAGTGTTCCTATCTCTGCCATGATGATGGGGCAGTTGAACTCGCCATGGAGTAGTTTGATGTTATTGGCTGCCAGTTTATTCATCTCTTGCCAGTCTTTCTTGGACCACTCTTTCATCATCGGGTAGTGGCTCAGTCCAATCGCATCGAACTTTCCGCCGTTTTGTTTTAACTTGCGGAAGAACCAATTATTGTTCTCGTAGGCATTGTCAATATGAACGATGATGGTTGCCTTCGGGAAGATGGTTTTAGCAGCATCGTAGCCCGCCGTTGTGAGTGCGGCATAGTTTTTCCAGCCGTTGGGCAGGTCGCCTTTGTCGTTCCATAGTTGTCCTACGGGCCAGAGCATACCGTTGCGGGTCTCGTTGCCTATCTGTATCCAATCGGGGGTGACAGATGCTTGTTGGAGGGCGGTTAGAACGTCCGTTGTGTGGTTAGCGACAGCAGACTTAAGTTCGTCCAAAGTGTAGTTCTTCCACGCGGCAGGGGTCACTTGTTTGCTCGGGTCGGCAAAGTCGTCGGAGTAATGAAAGTCGATCATCACGTGCAGTCCGAGGGCGGCAGCCCGTTGGGCTTTGGTGACCACATCTTCCTTGTTGCACCAATCTCCGGTAGGGTGGTTCACCCACACGCGTAGTCGCACGGCCGTCATACCACAGGCTTTGAGCAGTGCCATGCATTCTTGGGCTTGCCCGAGGGTGTCGTAGAAGAGCACCCCCATTTGTTCCTGTTCCGTGAGCCAGGACAGGTCCGCTCCTTTTATTGGGAGGAGAGGAGTAGAGGGGTAGGGGGGTAGGGTGTCACCGGCGGGAGTGGGTATATCCTCCGTTTGGTGTTTATTGCACGCTAAACACGCGAACGCCATCAAGATCAATAAAACTTTCTTCATTGCGATCAATTTTAATATGGGCAATATGGTTCATATAGATGCGCTTAAACTCGATACTATTTTCCGTAGCAGCTACGGGGATATAGTCACCATAGATGAGGGGTAAGGTAGTACGGCGCAGGTGAATGAGTTCGGTCACTTGTGTGCGGAAGTTTTGTTGTTCCTCGTTTAGTCCGCTGAACTTAACCATGTGACGGTTATCGGGGTCATTACCGCCTACTTCGGCATACTCGTCGCCTTGGTAGATGCAAGGAACCCCCGGAATGGTGAAGTTAATCATCTCTTGCAGCAGGGCAAGGTGATAGGCTTGATCCGCATATCCGATACCGATCTCGCGCGTCCAGCCGGCCTCTTTGGTGTCCTCGTTGAAGCGGATTTGTTCCCCGGCTATGGAAGCAAAACGAGGCTGGTCGTGGTTGCCGGAGATATTACCCATGGTGTGGTGAGCCCCATAGACGGCGAGCGACTCGCGAATCGTGCGGTCGATGTCGGACATAGGTTGATCTCCCATGAGGGCGTGCATGACGGTGAAATAGATGTTGAAGTCGAATTGGGCATTAAGCATACCGGTTTTGACATAGGAGTTGATGAGTTCCGGGCTGCCGTAGGTCTCACCAATCATCCAGATATGGCGGTCGGGGAAGCGTTCCGCCATCTTTGCTCCGAGGGTACGCCAGTAGCATTCGGGGATATGTTTGCAGGCATCGTGACGGAAGCCGTCGAAGTCATAGTGTTCGAGCCAATAAAGGGCGGTGTCGGTCATGGCTTGATAGACTTCTGTGCGTTCGAGGTCGAGGGTAGGGATATGGATGTCGAACCACGTGGTCAAGCGGGCATCGTCCCAGAGTTCGAAGTTGCGTCGTCCGTCGGGTAAGATAGAGTCCGTTTTCCAATCGGGATGTTGTTGCAAGGTAGGTGCATCCTTGTGCATATGGTTGGCTACGTAGTCAAGGATGACATTCATCTTATGCGCGTGCGCGGTAGATAATAAGGTGTTTAATTCGTCGGGGGTACCCAAACGTTTATCTATGACGGTACCCAGGATAGGCCAATAGCCGTGATAGCCGGTATATTTGGTATAGTTCTTGGTGTCGTCAAATTTGTTTCCGTGATAGAAGGGATAATAGCCCCAAGCGTCCCATGGGTTTTGGGTGATAGGACTGATCCAGAGGGTAGTGATACCGAGGTTATCGAAGAACCCGTCCTTAATCTTTTGGGTTATACCCGCCAAGTCGCCTCCTTGGTAGTCGCAGATATCCAATACGTCGGGCGAATTGATTTTCCAGTCATTGGTGGTGTTACCATTGTTAAAACGGTCAATCAAGATGGAGTAAAGGATCTGTGCGTTATCGTCTTGTCGATTGAGTTGTTTGACATTCGTCACCACTTTGCCGTTTTGCAACGGGATGAGCAGGTCATTGAAGAGGACTTGACCGTCGGTAGCATAGACGCGGAGGAAGGACCGCTGCGCCCGCTTCGCTGTAAGATTAATGGTGAGGGTTTGGGTAGTTTCGTCGTAGGTGAAGTCCTCCACGCGTTCGTTATCGAGCATAACCACGAACTGCGGGTCGGTGACGGGGCGAGTGAAGCCGACTTGTAGGCTATTACCGGTGCAACCGGTGGTGATCATTGCCTGTTCCGTAGGCAGATTAGGTAAGGTAACGATTGACTGATAAACCCCCAGTTCATTGCCGGTGAGGATGATCGTATCGGGATTACCGGGCAGGTAATCGGTTAACAGAACGACGGTCTTATCCCCCGTGAGGTGGATAGGCGTGATAGGGTTGTGAGGGGCTTTCGTCGTGCAGGATGCAAGGTGCACAATGCACAATGCGCAAAGGATGAAAGAAAGACTAGTGTGTTTCATAATACTAATTATTTAATGGGTTTAACATGTTTTGCGGTTTTAGCGGACGGTTCGTCCGGGGTGAGTTCGGTACCCCCGCCGAGGGCGGAGTAGAGTCGGATGAGGGCTACAACTTCCTCGTAGAGGTTTTGCGACTGCGAGAGCTGGGCTGCCAGTAACGTCTCTTGGGTCTGCAACACCTCAAGGTACATGGTCTTACCGTTCTGTTGTAACTCATAAGTCCCCTCATAAGCTGCCTGCAAAGCGGCTACTTGGTTTACATAAACGATACTCTTCTCTTTTGCCGTTTGGAAGTCTGCTAATGCCTCATTCACTTCATTACCGGCTTTAAGAATGGTTTGTGCGAAGTTTAGTCGGGCTTGCTCCTGTTGGGCCTTGGCCATGCGCAGTTGGGCAATGAGTTTACCTTGCTGGAAGAGCGGTTGCGTCAGTTGTCCTACGGCATTGAGGATCCATTGGGCAGGATTGAAGATCGATGTCCCATCGCTATTGGTCCAACCAACAATGCCGCTGAGGGTGAGTTTCGGCAGGAAGGCCGAACGGGCTTGCTGGGTGACGTAGTAGGCAGCCTCTAACTGACGCTGTGCGGCTCTTACGTCCGGACGGTTAGCAAGGACATCAACAGGTGCACCGAGGTGGAAATCGGGTACAACGATGTCCTTCCGCTCAGAGCGTTTGATGGTTTGTGGAGGGATTGCCAACAGAAGACAGATCGTGTTCTCTGTACGACGGATAGCCCGACGAAGGTCCAGAATCTGGTTCTCAACATTACTGATGGACGCTTGCATCTGTTCTACCGCAGGAGCATAAGCTTTACCATTGAGCATCAACGAGCGTTGAGTCTCCAAGGACTTCCCCCACAACTCGCGGCTGTCAATAGCAATCTGCAACTGTCGATCGAGGAGAATGAGGTTGTAATAATTCATCGCAAGGGTGGCAATCAACTGCGCTTGGGTAGCTTGTTTGACATCCTCTGCTTGATAAGCGAGTGCTTTGGCATGACGCAAACGTTGGGTGATAGACCCGAACACCTCTATCTCCCACGAAGCGGAGAAGGGGATGCTATAGGTAGGTGCGAGGGTTTGGTTGGGTCCGCTGATGAACCGGCTGATGCCTCCTTGGGGGGCTACACCGATGGAGGGCAGATAAGCGAGTTTGGACTGCAATACATTAGCTTGCGCTTGTTGGATATTCAGACGAGCCACTTGCAAGTCGGTATTACGTACAAGAGCCGTATCAATGAGGGCTTGCAGTTGCGGGTCAATAAAGATCTCCCGCCACGACTGTTGTGCCCAAGAGGTGTCTCCGGCATAAGCTTTCGTGATAGAGTCGGTACCATAAATCTCTGTTTCGACAGTCGTCGAAGGCTGGTATTTCTTATAGATACCGCAGGAAGGGAGCGTCATTATCGCGAGGAGAGCGATAACGATGATTGAGGATTGAGGATTGAGGATTGAGGAGGTTTTTTTATCCTTTTCCTCGGGTGTGCCTTGGATCTTATCGTGTAGGGTTTGGAAGACGATATAGAAGGCGGGAACGACGAAGAGAATAGCGATGATACCGATGGTCATACCGCCTACCACACCGATGGAGAGGGAGCGGTTACCATTAGCACCGGCACCTCCCTCGATGATAAGCGGAATCATTCCGACAATCATCGTGAAGACGGTCATCAAGATAGGACGGAAACGGTCTTGGCACGCCCCCTTAGCGGCATCCATAATGGACATTCCTTGTTTGTGTTTCTCGACAGCAAACTCGGTAATCAAGATAGCCGTCTTAGCAAGCAAGCCAATGAGCATAATCACGCCCGCTTGGAGGTAGATATTGTTATCCAGTCCGCATAGTTTGGAGGTCAGGAACGAGCCCATCAGACCGAACGGCACGGAGAGCAGGACGGCAAACGGAATGAACCACGACTCGTACAGACAAGCTAAGATGAGGTAGATAAGGAAGATAGCGATGAGGTAGATCATTCCCGTTGTGTTGCTCTTGGCGTTTTCAGCCAATTCGCGGGACATCGCTCCATACTCGAAACCATAACCCGAACGAGGGAAGACTTCGGCAAAGACCTCTTCGACGGCTTTTTGGGCTTGTGCCTCAGAATAACCACCGGCAGGATTGACGTTACATGTGATGGATTGGTAGAGGTTAAAGCGGTTCTTGGTAGCAGAACCTACTTTGGGTATTAAGGTGACGAATTGCGAGATAGGGGTCATCTTATCGTTTACTTTGATGTAGATATTATTGAGTGCGGAGGCATCGAGACGATACTCAGGCGCAGCGCTAACCATAACGCGATAGACTTTACCGAACTTATTATAGTTACCCACGTACGCACCGGCGCAATAAGAGCCTAAGGTGCTAAGAACCGTAGCCACATCAATACCCGCGCGAGCACATTGAACGTTATTCACGCTGACTTCGTATTTCGGGAAACTCTCGGAGTAGTTGAGGATAGCCATACTTACTTCGGGTCGCTCCATTACTTTGGTACGGAACTTATTAGCATAGTCAAAGAATGTGCTCATCTCACCGCCTTGGCGATCCTCGAGAATAAGTTCTACAGAGTTGGAGTTACCATAACCCGATATCTGAGGCGTTTGGAAAGGCATAATGGAAGCTTCTTTGATATCCTCACAAGCCTGATAGAAACGGTACATCACCATATCTATGGAGTGATTGATACCCTTACGCTCGTCCCACGTTTTGAGGCGAACGACGAACATTCCGTAACTATAGTCGCTACCGGAGATGAGTCCATAACCGGCTACGCGAGCAAAAGACTCCACTTCGGGAATCTGTTTGATACGTTCCTCGACTTTGAGCAGGATCTCGTCGGTCTCTTTAAGTGTCGTACCCGCAGGAGCGGTCACGTTAACGAGCATCACTCCTTTGTCCTCTTGCGGAACGAGACCTGTAGGCATCGTCTTCATCAGATAGAAGAGGACTCCACCGGCAATGAGGAGCAGAATCCAAGCCACTTTATAACGTTTGATAAAACGCTCTACCCAGCCTTGGTACTTATTTGCCATCGCGGTATAGGAAACCTCGTAGATGTGTCTGACATAAGCAGTGAAACTCTTCTTTTCCTCCTCTTGTTTGGGTTTCATTAAAATCACGCACAGAGCAGGACAGAGGGTCAAGGCGCAGATACAACTGATACCCACAGAGGATGCCAACGTGATACCAAACTGCGTGAAGAATGTACCCGAGGTACCCGGCATAAATGTGACAGGAATAAACACCGCCATAAATACGAGCGTACAGGATATAACCGCCATCTTAACCTCGGACAAGGCATCGTTGGTGGCATCGTAGGAGGACTTATATTTTCCTCCCTCCAGTTTAGCCATCACGGCTTCAACCACGACGATGGCATCATCCACGACGGTACCGATCGCGAGAACGAGGGCAAAGAGGGTGATGATGTTAAGGGAGAAGCCTGCGGCTTTGACCACGGCAAATGTGCCGAGTAGCGAAACAATGATCGAGATAGACGGGATAAGCGTCGCCTTAAAGTTTTGCAAGAAGAAGAATACAACGAGGATAACGAGCAGAATAGCGATGATAAGGGTCTCGATCACGTTGTGAATAGCGGCATAAAGGAAGTCGTCAGAGGTGAGTAGGGTGGTGAACTCCATTCCGGCAGGCAGTTCTTTCTTGACATCCTCATAGATCTGAGCAATCTGCTTATTGATTTCCGTGGCGTTCGAACCTGCCGTTTGGTTGACAATAAACAGCACACCCGGACAGTCGTCAATGGCAGAGGTGTAGTTATAATTAACGTTACCTAATTCGATTTTCGCCACATCGGCTAAGCGCAACACTTCGCCTGCCGGTGTTGCCCGGATAACGATATTCTGAAACTCCTCTTCGGTCTTGAGGCGACCCGTCCACTCCATGCTAAACTGGTAGGTGTTGCCCGATTGATTACCGAGCGAGCCTGTGGCTTGAACAAGGTTCTGGGATTGTAAAGCACTGAACACATCCGTCGGTGTCAACTTATATTGGGCCATTACGTCGGGCTTCAACCAAATACGCATCGAATACGTGTTGCCCAGCATTGTGATTGCACCTACCCCCGGGATACGCAGCAGACGAGGTTTGAGGTTAATGTCAATATAGTTAGCAATGAACTGCTCATCAAAACGTCCATCTCGGCTGACCAAACCCGATATCTGGAGAATACTATTCTGTTTCTTGCTGACGGAGACACCCACTTGCGTTACCTCTGCCGGCATCAGTCCCATCGCCGCTTGTACGCGGTTTTGTACGTTGACGGTATTCATGTTGGGGTCAGTACCCTGTTTGAAGTAAACCACAATCTCCACTTCGCCCGTTGAATAGGCGGTAGAGGACATATATAGCATGTTCTCCACACCATTGATTTGGTCTTCTAAGGGAACGATGACAGACTCCATCGCGGAAGTGGCATCTGCACCCGAATAAGAAGTAGATACATAAACCGACGGAGGAGCAATATCCGGGTATTGCTCAATAGGGAGCGTCTGTAACGAAATGAATCCTATCAAAAGGATAAGCAAGGAAATGGACATCGCCATAACCTTACGATTGACGAATATATTTGTTTTAGCCATAATTAGAAAATTACTTTTTGACCATCGGTGAGGTTGGCAGCACCTACGGTGACAATCTGATCACCTACGTTAAGACCATTCATCACGGCGGTTTCTTTACCATTGGAGAGAGAAACGACCTCTACATCGGTAGCGTGAGCAAGGCTGTCTTGCACCGTATAAACAAGAGTTTTATGTTGTAAACGAACGATAGCTGACTCGGGGATAATCATCATATTTTCATACGTGAACGGAATAAGTACAGAGCCTTGAACGCCCGAATATAACTGTCCATCGGGATTGGGGAACTGAGCACGTACGGATACGGCACCCGTGATACGGTTTACAACACCCGAGATACTGATGATACGACCTTTATAAGGATGTATCTGTCCGTTTTTGAGTTGAAGTTGCACTTCCGGTGCTGTCCGCAGGACCGAATCCACGCCTCCTGCCAGTAATACATTGCCTAATTGCTCCTCGTTGATGGAGAACTTAGCAATCATCTCTTGCGTGCCACTGATGGTGGTGAGGGTTGTGCTTACATCCACTAACTCACCTACGTTATATGGAATGGAGCCTACGATACCATCAATAGGAGTGGTAATCGTGTGGTAAGACAGATCCAGTTCCGCCATCTCCAAGTTCGCTTCAGCTTGCGCTAAGTTCGCTTCGGCGGTTTGCACATGGTTCTTGGCTTCGGCGAGTAGATAGGAAGAGGATATTCCTTTGTCGTAGAGGTTCTGTTGGCTCTCGCACTCCAAACGAGCAGTGCTGAGTTGCGCTTTAGCCGCTTGCACATTAGCTTTAGCGGTATTCACCTCTAAGATGGCTTGACGGTTGTCGATGATAAAGAGTTGGTCTCCGGCTTTAACTCGTTGACCTTCGTCTACGCATTTCTTCATCAGGTGTCCGCGAACGCGGGGCGAGATGATGGCGTCGGTCAGACCCTCCAACGTGGCACTATAAGCCACGGTCTCGGTGATTGTCTGTAACTGGGTTTCTAAGGTCTCATAAGACGTGTGTTGCTCCTCAGGAGCCTTTGCGCAGGATGCACAGAGCACGATGCATAATGCAAAAATTGTTTTTTTCATTCTTATTTTAATTTTAAACGTTTATTGACGGGTCTAATACGGAAACCTTCCGCTTTGAGTTGGGCAAGCAGTCCTTTATCACCCCCCAGATACATCGCGTCCAAGGTAACGAACGTGCGTCCGGACTTGAAATAAGGGGTCAAGCGTTTGGCCCATTGGGCGTTGCGTTGACAAAAAACCTTATAGTCCGAATAGGAGATAGAGGTCTCATTATCGGGTCCTTCTACTTGGAAGGCGATATCCATCAGTCTACCGTTGCGGAACATCTCCCGTATCGTCTTCTCTTGTCTCACTTCGCGTTCCGGATAATCAATCACTTTCTTTAGTTCCATCGCCTGCCAAGCCATCGGTTCGCGGTCAAAGGCAATGTACATCGTTTCGCCGGCATTGTCTAATCCAATGATAGAAGGACCGCTAACGCTGCAAGACCGCTGCGCTGCAAGACCGCCTTCGGCTGAAGGACTGATGCGCTGGAAGAACGTACTCATCGAGCGGTCCTCGTCGGCAAAGAGCCAGCGGCGCATCAACTCGTCGCGATACAGGGCGGTGAGATAGGAGGGTTTCATGCGTCCCAGTTCGTCTAAGTTCAGTCCGACCAGGGCCTCAAACGCCTCCTTGATGGCTTCATAGTCCGTGCCCGTATAGAGGTCCATAATGCGAATGGAGTCGGGTAGGAGAGCGGCTTGACGTAAGGTGTTGAGGGCATCATAGTCCTCAATGGCAAACTCCGTGATGACGCGTTCGCACTGCTCGTAGCAGGCAAAGCAGTGGGGTATGGAATCGATGAACGATTGGTCCACATAGCGGTTGGTAGCGAGAATATACGATTTGGCTGCGGCGGAATTGCCGTAGACCTCGTAGAGTAACTGTGCTTTCGCCGGCAACAGCGAAAGCACGACCGCTGCGCTGAAAGACAATATTTTATTAAACTTTTTCAACTCTAAACTATTAAACTTACAAACTTCTCTAAACTCTACACTCTACACTCTCAACTATTTAAACCTTGTCAATAAGTTATACGCTTGATAGATACCGAGTTCACCGGCTTTGCTCAGGTCCTCGAGTCCTTCTTTGTCTTGTCCGATAAAAATATACGTCAACCCGCGATTGAAATACGCTTCGGCAAAGTCTTCATCGGCTTCAATGGCCTTGGTATAATAGCGAATGGCTTCGGTAAACTCTTTTTGGGAGCATAGGATATTCGCTTTATTGTAGCAGGCATAGGTCATGTCGGGCATGAGTTGGAAGATATAGTCATAATCCCGTAACATAATCTCATAGTCCATCGGCGCCAAGGCGGTCAGTTCGCCCGCGGAGCGTTGATATTCGTACAGGCGATACCGCCAGTTGGCGCGGCAGAAGAGCATAATGACTTCCATCTCTTCGGTCATCTCGCTGCTGCTGTTGGCTATCTGGATGGCTTTTGTGCAGTCGTCGATGGCGGAGGTATAGTCTTGCACCAAGGCAAACTCCATCGCCCGCGCAAAGAACGCCTGGTAGTTCAGTTCTTTCTCCAGTTGGTTCGTCAGCCGATTGATGCGATCGAAGTGCTGGTTCACCATCTCTGCCGTCAGGGTGATGTCTTGCAGCGTCACGTGCAACGGGGCCGGCAACACGCGCTGATGGTTAAAGGCGTCTACCACACCCAACGAGTAGTTCGTCTGCCGATGGGGAAGGGTAGGACTATAGTAACTCAAGCCGATATTCGGTTCGTTGATGACGTCCACATACTTGGTTTGTATATGTCCCCTCACTTGTGACCCTACTTGTACGGTCTCCTCCGCTTGGTTTTGTGCGGCACGCGAAGAGAACTCCTTGCGGTTATCCTTCTTTTGCGGTTGGGACTTGGCTACCGTGACGCCGGTGGCAATGGTGGATTGTGGATTGTTAATGGCGGATTGTATACTATCTTTCTTTTGTTCGAGTTCGTAGGCGGTTTGGCGGTAGCGGTAGGCGGCTTTGCCCTCGCCCATAGCGGTCTTGGCTTGGGCCGCGAGGTAGTAGGACGGGATGAAATACGGATAGCGTTCGATGAGGGCATCAAAGCAGGATACGGCCTGTTTCCATTGCTTGAGTTCCATCAAGATCATCGCTTTCTGATACAGATATTCCGCCCGCGACGGGTCGATACTCAAGGCTTTCTCAAAGTCTGCTAAGGCATTGTTCTTATCCCCCAGTTCCTGTCGCATG
The DNA here is from genome assembly GCA_937901025.1 of uncultured Bacteroidales bacterium. Lineage (GTDB taxonomy): Bacteria > Bacteroidota > Bacteroidia > Bacteroidales > Paludibacteraceae > Colicola. Next base: position 4,562 of record CALCGR010000057.1, on the reverse strand, counting down.
ACGCCTCGGTTATAGTAACACTGCGCATCGTTGGGCGCGAGTTGAATGGCTTTATCGTAGTCCGCCAACGCATTGCGGAAATTATGTTTGCGGTAATAGATGATACCCCGATTGACATAGTCGCCTGCCCATTGGGAACCGAGTTTGATGGCTTGGGTTAGGTTCGCGAGGGCTTCGTCATCGTTTTCCACCATCGACTGCACCATCCCTAAGGCCGACCAGTTGGCGGGGTTCTGCGTGTCGTATTGTACCGTTTGGGCAAAACAATCAAGCGCGCACGCCGTGTCTTGACGCGAGATACAGATAACGCCTTTCTCAAAGAGGAGCGAAGCGGATTGGGGTTCGCGGTGGAGTAAGAAATCGATATCCGTTTGCGCGGAGTCATATTGCTGCAAGCGCGAATAGACGTCGGCCCGTAGCAGCAGATAGGTCCTGTTTTCCGGCGAGAAAGCGAGGGCTCGATTAAAGTCCGCCTTGGCTTGTTCGTAATCCTCTAACTGACGGTAGATATACCCGCGGGTATAGTAATAACCGGAGTTGAAGGGATTGAGTTCGATGGCCTGATTGACATCGCGCAGTCCGCCTTGGTAGTCGCCTAACTGCACTTTCGCTACCGAGCGCAACAGGAACGGATCGGGTAGGTAAGGCTTGAGTTTGATGACCTGATTGAAATACTGAATCGAGAGTACGTAGTCATCAAAATACAAGGCATTCCGTCCGATGGCAATGATGCGGTCGGTGTTGAGCTGCGCGGTGCAGAGTGCAGGATGCACGATGCACAACGCCCAAATCACTATTTTAACTATCTTTTTCATTAACGGCATCCGGCTTCGGGATCAAACCACTCGGGGACATCAAAGACCTCGTCCTCGGTATAACCTAAATCCGGGTCGGCAAACACTTTTTGTAAATAGATACCTACGATCGGCAATGCGGTAGCGGCACCTTGGCCGTTCGCCATCTCTTCAAAGTGGATGGAGCGGTCCTCTGCCCCTACCCAGCATCCGCTCACGAGGGAGGGCGTGAACCCGACAAACCATCCGTCGGAGTTGTTCTGCGAGGTACCGGTCTTACCCCCTAGGGCGGTTTTGAGACCATAGCGGAAACGCAGTCTCACCCCCGTTCCGTGGTCAATGACATTGCGGAGCATATAAATCATCTTATACGCCGTAGTCTCACTGATGACCTCGTGGGTCTTAGGCACAAACGTGCCGAGCACATTCCCGTTATTATCCTCAATGCGCGTGACGTAGAGCGGTTCTACACGTATGCCTTTATTGGGGAACGTGGTATAGGCATCCACCATCTCTTGTACGCTCACTTCGCACGGACCGAGGCATAGGCTCACCACGGGTAAGATATCCCCTTTGATACCGAAGGAGCGCATGAGGTTGGCTAATTGTTTGGGCGTAAACAGTGACATCAAATAGGCGGCTATCCAGTTACTGGATTTCTGCAGTCCCCAATCGAGCGTCACCATCTCCCCTTGATTAGCGGTGTGCTCATCGCGAGGGGTCCAGTAGTTGCCCACCTCATCCATGAGCGTAATCGAGTCATTCACTGTTTCGTCGCACGGCCACATCCCTTCGTTCATAGCGAGGGTATAGAGGTAGGGTTTGATGGTTGAACCTACCTGTCGGCGACCTATGGTGCACATATCGTATTGGAAATGCGCAAAATCCGGTCCGCCTACATAGGCTTTCACATGACCCGTATGCGGGTCCATCGACATAAACCCGCAACGCAGGAAGTGCTTCGTCCATTTGATGGAGTCGAGCGGGGTCATGATTGTGTCCTTCATCCCCTCATAGGAGAATACCCGCATCGGAATAGGTTCCCCAAACGCTTCTACTATCTCCCGCTCGCTCAGTCCTTGCTTGCGAGAGTTGCGCCAACGGTCGGTCTGACGCATGGAGCGTTGGAGGATACTCTCCACCTCCTCGCTCGTCAAGTCCGAGGAGAAGGGTGCGTTCTTATCCTTTGCTTTCTCCTTAAAGAAGACGGCTTGCATATACTGCATATGCTCGCTTACCGCTTCCTCTGCATAGCGTTGCATACGCGAATCCAGGGTCGTATAGATACGTAACCCGTCTTGATAGAGGTCGTAATGTCCGCCATCGGGTTTGGTGTTCTTATTGCAAAAACCGTAGAGCGGATTGGTCTCCCATTCCACGCTATCAATCGCGTATTGCAGTTTGTTCCAAGCGGGGTAGGTACTCTTCACCGGTTTCTTGGCGGTCAAAACCAATCGCAAGTATTCGCGGAAATACGGGGCAATGCCTAATCTATGGTCTACCGATTGATAGTGTATCTCGATGGGGAGGGCTTGTAAGGAATCCCTTGTTTGTTCGTCAATAAAGTTGTACTTGCACATCTGGTTGAGTACGGTGTTCCGCCGTAATTTTGTACGCTCGGGAAAACGAATAGGATTGTATAACGACGGGTTCTTACACATCCCCACCAAGGTGGCGGATTCTTCCAGTTTCAGGTCCTTAGGGGTGGTACTGAAATACACTTGTGCCGCTGACTTGATACCTACCGCGTTGTATAGGAAATCAAACTGATTGAGGTACATCAGCAATATCTCGTCCTTTGAATATAAACGCTCCAACTGAGCGGCTATCACCCATTCAATCGATTTCTGCATCGCGCGCTCTACGATGTTATTCGCCCGCGGCGACCATAACTGTTTGGCCAACTGCTGGGTCAACGTACTTCCGCCGCCGGCGCGACCTAACTTAAGGAAGACGCGGATGATAGACTTAGCATCTATTCCGGTGTGGTCATAGAACCGAATGTCCTCCGTAGCTACGAGTGCGTGAATCAGGTCTTCGTTCAAATCCGAATACGCTACACCTACGCGGTTCTCCGACTTATAGTAGCGGCCCAAGGATTGCATATCTTCCGAGAATACTTCGGAAGCATATTGGTTCTTGGGGTTCTGTATCTCCTCTAAGGGCGGCAAATAACCAAACCAACCCTTGGCGATGCCGAAAAAGATAAACCATACCACAATACATCCTCCTACAAAGAGGCTCCAAAACCAAATAAGAAAAGTCTTTTTAAATTTTTTGTCTGTCATCTCATCAATGATTCAATTATCGTATTTAATATGTGTTGTCCCGTTTGCGTGGCCATATACCGTTGCCCTTGGTGTAAGAGGTGACCTTGCTCTATCCATGACCTTACCGCCTCGGCGGTGACCATATGATCCGCTATCCCCTCTTTCGTTCGCAAACCGAGCATGATTTTTTCGTTGTATTTATCCTCCTCCGTCAACACTTCCTTCTCCTCTTTTCGCTCACGGATATACCCCTCTAAGTCCGCTTCGTTCCACTGCCGTGAGGTTCCGTTATAACTATGCGCTCCCGCTCCTAAACCCAAATACCACGTTCCGTCCCAGTAGCCGGAGTTATGTTGACTTCTATAGTTTTCTTTGGCGAAGTTACTTATTTCGTAATGTTCATATCCGTTCGCATTCGTTTCTTCGCAAATATAATCGTACATACCGTTCTGAGTATCCTCATCCACCTCTTTGATTTTTCCCTGTTGATACTGCTGCCCTAACGGGGTCGAGGGTTCAATCATCAGACAGTAGGTCGAGAGGTGAGGCACCTCTAAGGTGAGGGCTGTGGCTACCTCTTTTTTCCAATCGTCCAACGTCTGCTCGGGCAGTCCGTACATCAGGTCTATCGACAGGTTCGTCATCCCCAATCGTTGGGCTAACCGTACTGCCTCGATGGCTTGCTCGGCGGTGTGACGGCGACCCAAACGGCGCAACATCTGATTATCAAAACTCTGTATCCCCATACTGAGTCGGTTGATCCCCATCGCTTGCCAGGCCCTTATATGCTCCTCATCGATATCCCCCGGATTGGCCTCTAACGTCACTTCGTTTGCCTGTTGTGTCGGTAGCGCCTCCATCAGCAATCTTAAATCTTCCATCTTCAATAAGGAGGGTGTCCCGCCCCCTAAATAAATCGTTTTCACCGGCTGCGATTGCAAATAGTCTTTGCGCTCTTGCCATTCTCTTAGCAGTGCCTGTACATATGCCGACCGCTTATCTAATTGCGTGGTCGAAAAAAAGTCGCAATACGCGCAGCGGCTAACGCAAAACGGGATATGTACATAAATTCCTGCCATCCGATGTCTATTTCCTATGTCTATTTTCTATTTCCGTTCTTCCCCCGCTCGTCGGGGCGTTTCGTCGCCCCTTGCCGCGGGGCGCTCCCTCCCGCTTCTGTGGTTTCTCGGTTAGGGACAGCCGTTTTTCGTCCGCGCCGACAGCGCTTCCTCGGAAACCGACGCTTCTCGCGTCGCCCCTAACCCCACCGTCCCCTCGGCGGGGACACTACTGTTTCTACGGAAGCCTGTCTGTGCTCCTCGAACGCCGTGCCGGCGTTGGCTGTCCCGTAATCAGGCGCCGTTGAGCAGGGGGACGCTCAAACTCGCCTAATCTGCGGAATTGAGGAGAAATCGCCGCAACGCTCCTGCCTTTGCAGGGCAATGGCATCGCGTAAGGCCATTTCGACGGGCCACCCGTGCTTTAGCCGGGTATAAAG
>CALCGR010000056.1 GCA_937901025.1 uncultured Bacteroidales bacterium | reverse complement strand
ATCCTGTTCATCCTCCCGATGTGGGTGAACTTCCTATTGAGAACCATCGCTACCGCCGAGTTATTCGGTTTAGTCGGACTGCCACTGGACGAGAACGCTCTTATCTTCGGTATGTGTTACGACTTCCTGCCGTTTATGATCTACCCTATCCTGAACTCCATCTCGAAGATTGATACCGCCTTGCTCGATGCCAGTCGAGATTTAGGTGCCACGCGCCTTCAGACGTTCTTTAAGGTGGTCTTACCCCTTTCCTTACCCGGAGTTCAATCGGGTATCATTATGGTGTTTATGCCCACGGTTTCGACCTTCGCTATATCCGAACTGTTAACCCATAACAAGATTAAACTGTTCGGTTCGATTATTCAAGAGTCCATCAACTCGGGCGTGATGCTCAACTATGGTGCTGCGCTCAGTCTGATACTGCTCCTATTTATTAACCTGACAACCCTCATCGGCAACAATGCAGATAAAGAATCATCGCTACATTGATCGTCGTGGATTCGTCCAACGGCTTACGGCTCATATATACCTATGGGTCCTCTTGCTGCTGCTTTACGCACCGATTGCCGTCATCCTCGTTTGCTCGTTCACAGAAAGCAAGGTGCTTGGCAACTGGACCGGCTTTAGCCTCAAACTCTACGCTAACCTGTTTAGCGGAGTAGCGGGAGACAGTCTGAACAGTGCCATCATCAATACGGGTGTTATTGCTTTGGTGGCGGCTACGATATCCACCTTCCTTGGCACGATTGCCGCCTTCGGCATTCACTATATGAAACCGCGTCATCAAGGGGTTGTGCTACGAATCAATCAAATTCCGATTATCAATCCCGATATCATCACGGGTATCTCCCTCTTCCTGCTCTTTGTGGCTATCGGTGTCGATCGCGGTTTAGGAACCGTGATTGCCGCACACGTAGTGTTCTGTACCCCCTATGTGATACTGAGTGTTATGCCGCGACTTAAACGAATGACACCGAACCTGTACGAGGCAGCCCTCGACTTGGGAGCCCGACCTGCACAAGCATTCTGGAAAGTGATTATCCCCGAGGTGCTGCCCGGAATGATTACCGGTTTTATCCTTGCGCTTACACTCAGTATTGACGATTTTGGAGTAACCCTCTTTACCAAAGGTAGCGAAGGGCTACACACCTTATCTACGTACATATACGCGGACGCGCGTAAAGGCGGTCTTACCCCCGAACTCAGACCTTTGTTCACTCTTATTTTTATAACTATATTAATCTTGCTCATTGTTTCCAACATTAGAGCCTCTAAAGCAACAAAAAAATGAAAAAAATCCTATTCACTTTAGTAGCGGCTTTGACCGTGATGACCGCCACAGCCGCTGATCGCGAACACACCCTCAAAATCTACAACTGGGCGGACTACATTGACCCCAATGTTCTCGAAGATT
>CALCGR010000055.1 GCA_937901025.1 uncultured Bacteroidales bacterium | reverse complement strand
GGCGGAGGTGCATGCCGTTGCCTTCGCAATAGCGGAAGAACGAGCAGGACTGACAGGGAGCGGTGCGGCGCATCCAGTCGCGATTGCGATAGGGGATGAAGCCGTTTTCCCAGACCGACCAGAAGGGGTCATTATATATATTTCCTTGATAGTATTTGCCACGGATAGAGGTGCAAGCGGATATGGACCCGTCGATAAGGATGGAGGCGGTAGTGATACCCGCAGCGCAGAGATAGAGGTGGTCGCGTACGCGCCCCTCGTAGTTCCCGAGGAACCCCTCGCAGCCATAGGAGACGTGGCGTCCCGCCTGCCGCTCGGCGGCGATGAAGTCGAGTACCTGTCGCCGCTGTTCGGCGGAGAGCAGTAACTCGGGATGGGAGGCTGCGCGTCCCATCGGGTCGATGGTGACGAGTCGCCAGTCGCGACAGCCAAGGGACCAGAGGTATTGTTGGAGGGAGGTGAGGTAAGGAAGGGTAGCTTGGTGGGCACAGGTGATGACATCCCAGGTGAAGTGAGGTTCCGCTGCCGCGAGTCGGATGGCGCGCGTGGCGCCGTCAAAGGCGAGGGGGTTTTGGCGGAAAGTATTATGTTCGGCTTCGAGTCCGTCAAGGCTGATGGACATCGAGCGCAGTCCGGCGTTACGCAGGGCGCGAAAACGCGAAGGGGTAAGGGCGAGGCCGTTGGTGACGATGCCCCACGGATAGCCGCGGTCGTAGAGGGCGCGTCCGACGGTTTCGAGGTCGGTGCGCATGAGCGGTTCGCCGCCGGAGATGATGATCATCAGGTGGTGGGGATTGACGTGAGGGGTGATCTCCGTGTCGATGACATGCAGGAAGTCCGAGGCCGGCATGTCGGGTGCGGTAGAAGACGCGACGCAGTCGCTGCCGCAATGGAGGCAGTGCATGTTACAACGGAGGGTCGATTCCCAAAACAGTTGCTGCAAGGGGTGCAGGGTTTTGAGGTTGCGACGACGGATGCGTTCGAGTTCTAATGCTATGCGGAGGCGGAGGTTCATTTTTGGTGTAGAGGGGTAGAGGAGTAGAGGAGTAGGGTGTTTAGTTTACGTTTGTGGAATCCTCTGCATGGAGGCGGCGATAGACTTCGGGCGGGATGCCATAGAGGCAGATCATGCGTTCGGGAGCGGGTTCCGCCACGACCGGTTGGTCATCGGCCACGACATCGTCGGATGAGTTGACTTGTTGGGTTTTGCATCCGATGAGCAGGGTGATGATCGCTGCCAATAGGA
>CALCGR010000054.1 GCA_937901025.1 uncultured Bacteroidales bacterium | reverse complement strand
CGAGTTACCGCGTCTCTTTACCGGTCGATACTGAAACGATGCCTACCATAGAGGCTGTATCCAATTATCCTCAGGGCATGCAGACCATCGTCTATACGGCCCCCGCAGTGATCGATGGCGGCGTCTATACCATCGCCGTCACCACCCCGGGCAATAAGACACCGACGACCTATAAACTGACATTCAAACTCGAACCCTCGTCTTACGCTTATCTGAAAGACTTGCGCCTGGACGCTGATGGACAGAATTGGTTGGAAGATTTTGAACCGGAGATACTAACCTATTCCGTCTCCCTTCCCCTAGGAACGGAAGGCTTTACCATCACACCCATCAAAGGGGATAACTTCCAAACCGTAGAAGTGCAGTCCGGTGGCTTGAACGGACAGAGTAGGGTACAGGTCACCGCAGGGGACGGAATCACCACGAACCTCTATAAAATCAATGTGACCACCGCCGTGTCCTCCGTAACGACCTTGAACGCCATCTATATCAATGGCGAACCACTGGCTGACTTCGACCCGCAAACCCTATCCTATACCTACAACCTTCCTGTCGGCACTACCGAACTGCCGGTGGTAACGGCAGAACCCGGGGATGCGTATCAGGTAGTGACTATCACCTCCGGCGGTCTCAATGGTATCACCCGTATCCTTGTCACCGCAGGCGACGGCTCTACGCGATTGTATCAGATACAGTTCCATCAACAACTATCAACGAACGCTTCGCTCAAGATGATAAGCGTAGGTGGAGAACCGCTGCCTTCCTTCGATCCGGATAAGACCGAATATGATTATATCCTCCCTGCCGGAACGACCATCTTGCCCGAGGTTAGTTATGAACAAGGGGACGCTTTCCAAACCATCAGTACCCGTTCGGGCGGCGTAAACGGGGATTATAAGATTATCGTTTATTCGCAAGAGGGAACATCCAAGACCTACGTCATTCATTTCTCTTGTGCCGTCGGAAAAGAAGCCTTGCTCGAGATGATCTATCTGGACGGAGACTCACTCGAAGGCTTTGACCCGGAAAAATTTGAATACTTCGTAGACGCTACCACCGAACCTGAAATAACCTATACGGCCAAAGAAGGCCAGTCGGTACAAGTGTTAGCACAACAAGGTAAAAAAATCCTATTCGTCACCAAAGGGTCGTCTTCGGTAACCTATACGATTCATTTTGGGCGTAAACCCTCTGCCGATGCTACCTTGAAGGCCGTCTATCTCAATGATGAACCCTTGACTACTTTTGATCCGACAACGTTCGATTACACCATCGACCTTCCTGCAGGTAGCACCCTGCCCGAGATAGACTACGACCGAAACGATGAGTGGCAAACCGTAACAGCAGGATACAACGGCTTAACCTATCGTATCCAAGTACAAGCGGAGAATGGTACAATGAATACCTATACCCTTACTTTTGTCATCGGTCTATATACCGCTACCGCTCCTGCCGATATTCAGTTGGAGGGCTACACATTAGACTATGACCCTGCTGTCACAACCTATGAGGTGACCATCGACAAAGGGGCTGCCTTACCCCAAGTGACCGCACTCCCTCAAACCGGTCAACGCATCGTAGTCAATACCCTAAACAACCAAGAACAACAAATCTTAGTCACTGCGCAGAATGGCGACCAAGCATTATATACCATCACCTATACCCGCCAATTATCCTCCAACGCCCTCTTGCAAGATATCGTGATAGACGGCGTTTCCTTGGCGGATTTTAATCCTCAAGTCAGTGATTATATTGTTACGCTGCCTTGGCGTACACAAGTCATTCCCAATGTCATGCCGATAGGCGCACTATCAGACCAAATGATTGTAACCTCTTATTGCCGCCCGAACGGAACAATGACCATCGAGGTAACGGCGGAAGACGGAGTGACACAACAGACCTATACCATCGCTTTTCCCGTAACCCAATCCTCCAATACACTGTTAGAGGCAATCGAGTTTGAAGGCGATGTACCCGGATACACTTTTGTGCCTACAACCACAGACTACGAACTGGTCCTGCCTTACGGAACAACCTCTGTTCCTACCTTCGAATATGAGAAACAGGAACCCGAACAACAAGTGTCCATCGAGTCGCGCCCAATAGGAGATACAACCAAAGTAACCGTAACCGCCGAGGATGGTACCATCCGAACCTATCGTTTCTTCTTTACTGTCAAAGACGCTCAGGCGGAGAATAAGTTACGCCTTATTCAATATCATTATACACGCGAGAACGCGCCCGAAGAGGTGATTACCCAAACGCTGACAACGAATGAGCAATCAATCGAAGTCGCCTTACCCTACGGCACAAAGACCTTCGAAGTCATCTATGAGAAAAACTATAACGAACAAGTTGTCTTCGCTCAACAAGGCGGAATCCTGCATCCTACTATCCTCAAAGTGATGGCGAACCACACCGGCTACGAAGACCTTACCTATACCATCACACCTAAGGTGTCGGAGCAGAATCCGGCAGTGCTGACGGACATTAAAGTTAACGGCGTAACCATCGAGGGCTTTGATTCCAACCGTTTCTCGTATATCGTCAACGTGACCTCTAACCCGATAGTGGAATATACAACCCGCGACTTACAAACCATGGTCCAAGTGCTGCAACAAAATAGCAAACACTGGCAAGCCAAAGTAACGAATGCCGGATATACCCATATCTATGATATGTGGTACTTCTATCCCCAAGACATCATACCCAATGGCGAATTGACCGACTGGACGAATTGTACCAAAACTACCTCTGCGCAAAAACCCGTGGGATGGAATACCATCGGTGATGCCTCAGGGGCTTATGAACCTCCAATCTTCGGTAAGTATACACCGGGTGCTGAGTGTTCACAAGCAGGGGATGGTTCAGTTTACTTAAAAACTTCTTATGTTAACATTTGTGCCCGCAATATCCCTGCTTTCATGACATTGGGTACGGCGACAGGAACCGTCAATACCAATAACTCATTTGGCGTAGAAGGCGGGATAACCTTCCGCAATACACCGGACCGGTTATCGGTTCGTTATAAAGCCCCGAAAGTAAAGAATAATAACCATATTATTTATCAAGTAATGGGGGAACGAGGCGTCTTCTCACTAGATGAAACGGACGCCACTGCCGTTAACGACTATAAGGAACGAGTCATTGACCTTATCCCTATCCATGAGCAATCGGGAACACCTTCGGCAATCAATATTACCCTCAATTCGTATTATGCTTATCAAGGAGGATTAGGTACAGACGGAATGGGTGTTGTAGCTGAGATGTATGTCGATTATGTTCGCTTCTCTTACAATAGTACCCTCTCCGCTTTGAAAGTCAATGGTATCGAGGCAACCCTCAATGATAATGCTTTTGCGGTCACTTTACCCTCTTGCGAACAAACGGCTATCCCGTCACTCACCTTCTTAGGACAAGTCAACGACCAGGCCCAACTCGTCACTTGGTCAGAGGAAAACGAAGGGGTCCATATCGCTACTATCCGTAACTTTGCGGAGGACGGCTCCTATACCGATTATACTCTGTCCGTTACCCGTCCGCTCGATACGAGAAATAGTTTAGCAGGTATCTATATCAACGGCCATCTGTTGCCCTCCTTCCGCGAGGAACAAACGGAATATACCTATACGATGACCACCTCTCAACTGCCGGATATCACCTACGATGGCGGCTCGTTCTTGCAAACGATCACAATGGGTTATGCTGACTCGGTAGTGACCATCTCAGTAATGCCTGAACAAGGACAAACCAAAGTCTATACCATCAAACTGCAACGCCAATATAGCTCGAATACGCAGTTGCAGGATATCTTACCTCTGGAAGGGTTCGATCCCGCCGTTCGTGAGTACACGATAGAAGGTCAGCAATGGCCCGACTTCTTCTTCGTCAAAGCCGAAGATAAACAACACGTAACGGTGCAAAACGGCCTGTTCACCATCACCGCAGAGGATGGGTCGGTCGGCACCTATCAAGTGAAGTTGCAACAACCACAAGTCATCACTTCGGGACAAATCAAGGAGTTTGAGATTGATGGCGTGGTGGCACAAGACTTTGGCGGACTGCAATTATCCAAGACCGCTGAACGTCCTACCTATGTGCGTTTTGAACGACAAGACCTAACGGACTCCGTCATCTTTATTCAATCCGACATAGCTATGCAATGGCAAGTGATAGGAACACAAACCAATACCTATACATTAACCTATCCT
>CALCGR010000053.1 GCA_937901025.1 uncultured Bacteroidales bacterium | reverse complement strand
GTACAATGGTTAAACGAACATTATTCACATTAACCCTCCTCTGTACTCTCCTCCCGTTATGGGCAGGAGAAATTGTAGGTAAGGTCATCGATGCTGCCACGCGGCAGCCGATTGACTTTGCCAATGTCAGCATAACACGTGTCAACGACTCCATTCCCTTAACGGGTGTCACCACCAATGAGGATGGTTCTTTCCTTTTGACCGATATTAAAAAAGGATCCTATACCTTGCACGTATCTTTCATGGGATACAAAGAGACGCAGAAAACGATTGATGTCAATACCGAGACCATCAATATCGGCAAGATTGTCCTACGTGAAGATACACGTTCGTTGCAAGAGGTGGAGGTCGTAGCCCAGAGTTCAAATATGCGTTTTGAACTCGATAAGAAAGTGTTTACCGTAGACCAGAATATGGCCAATGCGGGGGCGAGCGTGACGGATGCCTTAGCGAACATCCCTACCGTGGATGTGAACGAGCAAGAAGGTACTATCTCCCTACGTAACTCCGAGGATGTAGAGATTTGGATTAACGGCAAACCGGCAGGATTGACCGCAGAGAACCGTGCAGACATACTAAAAATGATGCCCGCAGAGTCGATTAAGGAGATTGAGATCATCACCAATCCTTCCGCCAAATATTCGCCCGAAGGAACCGCCGGTATCATCAACCTTGTCACGAAGAAGAATCGCCAAGCCGGATACTATGGTTCGGTCAGTTTGGACCTAAGTTATGCGCTGGCTAAGCCCTGGAATATCCCTCCCGGAGGACGACTCGGTTTTAACCTTAATTTCAACAAGGGGATAGTAGAAGGTTATGTCAGTATGGGCTACAACCGCAATTTCAGTAATGGCTCATCAAAGTCCGACCGATATAATTTCTCTAAAGGCACGGGACCTGAAGGGAAAGACGAGATTGAGCGTCTTATCAAAGACGGACAAAATCAGCACGACCACGGAGGCATGTACCTTCGCGGCGGATTGGATTTTCATGTAACAGAACGCAGTACGATTGGTGTGTCGGCTTTTGGAATGATTAGTGCTCCCAATGACAAGACGAAAGGTTGGTTCAGTAATCATAACGAATCGCCGGCTAGTTATATGATGTATCGTGTCGATTCGTTTATCGGTCCGCAAGATGCAAACAACAAAGAGACCCTCATCAACTATTATGACCGCAATCAAACGGGTGATGGTTGTAACCCGGGAGGAAACGCAATGGTGGATTGGCGTTTTGAGATTAGTAAGGAGCACTATTTACAGATGAGTGCACAGTATAACCAATGGAACTGGAACAACGACCAGTTGTACACTCAGGTTTACCACCCGTTGGATGGAAGTAAACCCGATTCTGTCTTCGATAACCAAACGAATAAAAACAAAGATCAGTCCATTCAACTCAAAGCCGATTATGAATGGAAGCCCACTCAGCAGAGCCGTTTAGAGGCCGGTTGGCAAACCGACCTTGCTTGGCGCAACACTTATGCCAATGCGTGGGATGGGCAAACCCAAGATCCATCTATGCAGAAACGACTGATCTTCAACGATTTTACGAACAACGAGCAAACCCACGCGTTATATATCACCTACGGCAATCGGTTCTGGGATAAGTTCGCCGTACAAGTAGGATTACGAGGCGAGTATTTCAAGCGTCATCTGTCATCGGAGTACTATACAGCCGACAATAAAGACACCGTTGCCGTACAAGACACATCTTACTTCCAAGTCTTCCCAAGCGTTTATCTGAGTTACGACTTCGGAAGCGGGCACGAGTTACAATTGAATTATACCCGACGCATTGACCGTCCGCGGGGACATCAAATCAATCCCCGAAAGGACATCTCCGATGTTACGAACATCTCCTATGGTAATCCCAATTTGATGCCGCAATACTCGTCAGCGCTTGAACTCAACTACCTCAAGTCGTGGGAGATGCATACCTTGTCTGTAGAAGCCTTTTATCGATTTACCAATGGTGTAACGCAACGGGTGAACTTCATGGGTCCTGTTGATTATGCTGAAAGGCCGATTATGTACACCACGTTTACGAACTTGGGCAAGCGGCACGCTGCCGGACTCGAGGTTGCGGCTAAGGACCGATTCTTAAAAGATAAGATCCAACTCACCACCTCCATTAGCGGCTACTATAACCGTTTGGATGAGGCAGAGTATCATCCCTATCTCAATGGGACCGAACTTGACCGCGTAATATTGCCGATGAAGAACTCGTTCGTCTTCACGGCTAACCTCACGGCGCAGTTCCTGTTCACCAAGACGTTCTCGGGTCAGATTCGCGGACGCTACTCTTCGCCGCGTGTAGTGGCACAGGGTATGTCCAGTCACCACTACAGCATCGACCTTGGTCTGCGTAAGACCTTCCTTGATCGTAAACTGGCGTTAGCGCTGAACATAAGGGACTTACTGAACTCGCGTTCGCGCAGTAATATCACGGAAGAGGAAGGTGTTTTCTGGCAATGGTCCGAGAACCGCTGGAACTCGCGTACAATTTCGCTCACGTTTAGTTATAATTTCGGTAATACGCAAGCCAAGAAACCAAATAAGCACCAGTTTAGCGGTGATGATAGCGGCATGGGTGGAGGATTTGAAGATAATTCGGAGTATTAGTTTAGAGTTTAGAGTGTAGAGTGTAGAGAAGTTGAAAAGTTTAAAGTTTATAGTATTTTTAGGTATTCTGGTTGTTGCCACAAGTGCGATGGCACAAGAGGGACAGAATAACCCGTATGCGGATGATAAGATCGTCCACTTCGGGTTCTCTATCGGCATCGACTTTGGAGGCTATGGGGTAAAGGAGTCCGGGGAAGCGCAAGATGTGAACGGGGTTGAGTCGCTCATCCACGCACGGACTTCGTCCGTGGGACCGGGTTTTGCGGTCGGGTTCATTTCCGACGTGAAACTCTGCCGGTTCCTCAACCTACGTTTCTGTCCGTCCCTGCATTTCGGGGAACGTACCCTCACATTTAAAGCGGATAATCCTGCCGTGAAGTTCATAGACCCTCAAACGGGCGACCACACGGTCAATCCCGGCGTATACACCAATAGTGACTTCGCCATTCCGATGGACATACCGCTGTATCTGAAGTTTTCGGCCGCACGCGAGCGCAACTACCGACCCTATGTCATCACCGGCGGCGGGGTGAGCCTCAATGTCAATAGTTTCAATAAGCAGCGGGCCGTCTGCACGAACCTACTCGACTATTTCTTTGAAATAGGATTCGGAGTGGATACGTATTTCCAATGGTTTAAGTTCTGTCCGGAACTCAAATACCACATCGGTTTTAACAACCAACTCTATCCCAATCCCGCCGAAGCGGAGTGTACCGAACGCTATTATATGGGCAGTATCTCCCACCTCACCAATCACGTTATCTCCCTCGTCTTTAACTTCGAATGAAAAAAATCGTATACATAGTTTGGTGTTTTGTGTTTTGTGTTTTGTGTTTGGCAACTTTTACTTCTTGCCGCAACGAGCAGGTCAGTTCGGACCCGTCACTACGATTGACCTTCTCGGTGGATACATTGCGGTTTGATACAGTGTTCACGACCCTTGGTAGTGCTACGAAGTCCGTCACCCTATATAACCGCAACAGCAATGCTATCGTCATTGATAAGGTGACGCAAGACAAGCAGAAATATTTCTACATCAATTTTGACGGGGAGACCCAACTCAGTAAGATGGGCGGACAAATCAACGGAGGGGACAGTCTCATCCTTTTTGTCCGCGTCAATATCGACCCGCAAGATGCCACCTCCCCCGTATTGGTGGAGGATATGCTTCGGTTTGAAGTGAACGGCAACAGTTACCCGCTTGCCCTTGAGGCTTATGGTCAGGATGTAGAGAAGATAAGCTCGCCAACCCGCTGCACGACGTACGATAACGTTACGTTTACGGCGGAAAAGCCCTACCTTATCTACGATACCGTTCGCGTCACCCAATCGCTCGTTATGAACGCCGGTGCGCGGTTGTATTTTCACCAAGGCGGGACTTTGATTGTGGAAGGCGACGCCCTTATAGGTGAGTCCAATGGTGCACCCATTCGCTGCATCAGCGACCGCATTGACAACCTCTTCGATAAGGTACCCTACGCCTGTGCGGCGGGTGGATGGAATGGTATTTATTTGCTGCGCAAAAAAGACGCTCCCGTACACAGTTACACCCTTCACAACCTGGAAGTGGTAAGTGGAACGAATGGGTTACAATGTATCAACGAGGACTCGTTGCCTCCCTATCCGAAGGTAGAGATGAACGCTTGTTGCGTACATAACCAAGCGGGAAACGGGTTGACCCTTCGGTATATGGATGCTAACGTCACCAACACCGAACTGAGTAACTGCGCAGGGTATTGCGCTTACCTTTTAGGGGGCGAGCAAACGTTTGTACACACTACTTTTGCCTCGTTCTTCGGGTCTACGAACGTACGTATTCAGTCGGTAGGGAGGTTGGTGGACAATGCTGTTTTGGTGGATAACACCGATAGTCTGATGGATTATAAAGCCTCGTTTATCAATTGCGTCATCGCGGGTCTGGGAAAAGAGAACCTTGTCTTTGCGCGTCCCATTGACTCTACCTATGCAGGAACGATTGTAGGCAACTATATTCAAGCGCCGACCGACACGGCTAAGATATTCGTCAATACGTACTTCGAATATCAGAAATACGACTATTACGATTTCCATTTGGCACCCATGTCGCCGGCTCGAGGCATAGCGGATTCGGCGATGGCTATTCCCTATGCGGTAGATCGAGACGGACTCGCTCGAGACGCCTCGCATCCCTCGGCCGGATGCTATGAAAAATAAACAAATTGCATTTTTGATAACAAAAAGTGCAAATTTATTTGCATATATCAAAAAAAAAATGTAATTTTGCAGTCGTTTTTGATAATAATATCAAAACTAAACAAATTATTGTACAACTTAAAGGTTTTTTCTGTATGAAAAAGATGATGTTTATCGCTGCTATCGCTCTGTGCGCTATGGCATGCGGCAATTGCAGCAAGAGCAGCAAATGCGAAGGCAAATGCGAGCAAAAATGCGAGCAAACTTGCGAGCAAGCTTGCACGGACTCTACTGCCGTTGAGGTCGTTGAGGCTGCTGCTGAATAATCCAATTATTCAACACCAATTGGCGCTATCATCCTTATGGTGGCGCTTTTTTTCGAAAATTAAGGACTATGACAATAATAGAAAAACTGGCAGCTCTGAGGGAGCTGATGAAGCAACATCAATTGGACGCGTATATCGTTCCGGCGAACGATCCGCACGCAAGCGAATATATGGCACCGCACTGGATGGAAACCGTATGGCTTACGGGTTTCCAAGGCGAGAGCGCGACGGTAGTCGTCACGCAGGACGAAGCACTCCTGTTTACCGATAGCCGTTACTATCTCCAAGCCGAGGCAGAATTGGCGGGTACTACCATCTGCCTCATGCGCGCCAGTGACGTGGATTGTCCTTCCGTCAAACAATGGCTCATTCAATGGTGCAAGGTTCATAATGCACAATGCACGATGAATATCGGGCTCAATCCCGAGATGTGGAGTATTAATGAGTTTAGCGAGTTTAGCCGCGTGAGCGAGTTTAAGGTAACATCCATTGACCTTATTCGTCCTTTATGGATAGAGGGTCGACCGGCGATTCCGCAAAACCCGCTATACGAATACAAAGAGGCGTTTGCCGGTGAGTCCGTTGCGTCTAAGTTACAACGCGTGCGCGAAGCCATCCAAGTTCAAGGTGCCGAGGCGGTAGTGATTAGTGAGTTGGACGAGATCGGTTGGCTGCTAAACGTTCGGGGTACCGACGTGGATTATACGCCGTGCGTGATTGCATACGTGGTGGTAGAACAACAACGATGCACGCTCTTTATCGACCCGGCGAAGATGACGGCAGAGGCGAAGGCGTATATGCAACGGATAGGTGTGGAGACAAGAGGATACGAAGAGGTGTTTGAATACTTGAAAGGCGGAAAGGCTGATAGGCGGAAAGGCGGAATGGCGACGGTGATGATGGATGGCAATCGAGTGAATGAGCGGCTATACGAGGCCGTTGGCGCAGCCGCAGCGGTGGTTGTTTCCCCCAGTCCGATCCAAGTGATGATGTCCATTAAAAACGAAGTAGAGATTGCGGGCGAGCGCAAAGCCCACCTCATTGACGGGGTAGCAATGGTAAGGTTCCTGCATTGGATGCAAGATGCACAATGCACAATGCACGATGCAAGACTGACGGAGATTGATTTAGCGGATAAGTTGCACGATTTTAGAGCTATGGGCGAGCACTTCACCGACGAGAGTTTCGCGACCATCGCCGGATGGAAAGGCAATGGAGCGATTGTGCATTACCACGCCGAACCCGGCGAATGCGCTGCGATAAAAGGCGAAGGTGTACTATTACTCGATAGCGGCGGACAATATTTGGATGGCACTACCGATATCACCCGTACTTTATGGATAGGCGATCCGGACCATATACCTGCAAACGTGAAACACGACTTCACGCTGGTGCTCAAAGGGCATATTGCCCTCTCCAAGGCCCGTTTTCCGAAGGGTACACGGGGCAATCAACTCGATGTACTGGCCCATCAGTTTATGTGGGCGGAAGGTATCACCTATGGTCATGGTACCGGTCACGGCGTAGGTCACTTTATGGGCTGCCATGAAGGACCGGCGAACATCCGTACCGACAATAATACCAATCCTATCCAACTCGGAAACATCTTCTCCGACGAACCGGGTATCTATCGCACGGGCGAATATGGTATCCGCATCGAGAATTTGGTAGTGACGGTGCAAAGTGCACAATCCACCCTGCACGATAGATCCACAGGGGAGACCTATTACGAGTTTGAAGTGCTGACCCGCTGTCCGTATGATACGAGCCTCATCGACCTAACTATGCTCACCGCGGACGAGAAAGCGTGGATCAACGCTTACCACGAGCAGGTGTATAAGGACCTCAGTCCGATGCTAAATAAAGAAGAAGCCGAGTGGCTCAAAGAGCAATGCAAAGCATTGAAGATTGAAGATTGAAGATTTGATTGATTATGTTAGAAGAAGTATTGATAAAACAAGTAAAGCAAGTGGTGAAGGACCTCTACGGATTGGACGCAGAGGACAAGATGATTCAGTTACAAAAGACCCGTCCGGAGTTTGAAGGGCACATCACGCTCGTGGTATTCCCCTTCGTCAAAGCCGCTCGCAAGGCGCCCCAAGTCGTTGCCGAGGAGATAGGAGCAAAACTGGTAGGGGAGATTATCGAGAAATACAATGCTGTCCAAGGGTTCTTGAACCTCAGTATCCGTGCGGACTATTGGCTGCAACTCTTACAGTCCATCGTCTCCGACAAGGCCTACGGTCAATGGCCTAAACGGAACCAACTGATGATGATTGAGTACTCGTCCCCGAATACGAACAAACCGCTGCACTTAGGTCACGTACGAAATAACCTGCTCGGCTATGCGATTGCGAATATCCAAGCCGCCTGCGGTTGGGATGTCATCAAGACGAACATCGTCAACGACCGCGGTATCCATATCTGCAAGTCTATGCTCGCTTGGAAACTCTTCGGAAACGGAGAGACCCCGGCGTCCTCCGGTAAGAAAGGCGACCACCTCATCGGCGACTACTATGTACGCTTTGACAAGGAATATAAGAAACAGATAGCCGACTTGATGGCCACCGGTATGGATGAAGACAGTGCCAAAGCACAGGCTCCGCTTATGCAGCAAGCCCAACAGATGTTACTGCAATGGGAACAAGGCGACCCGGAGGTTAGAGACCTATGGGCTACGATGAATAGTTGGGTCTATGCCGGTTTTGACGAGACGTATAAACGTTTGGGTGTAAACTTCGACAAGATCTACTACGAGAGTCAGACCTATTTAGAGGGTAAGTCCGAAGTGGAGAAAGGTTTAGCCGGTGGAGCGTTCTACCGCCGCGAGGATGGTAGCGTATGGGCAGACCTGACCCAAGACGGACTCGACGAGAAACTGCTGCTCCGCAAGGACGGCACCTCCGTATATATCACCCAAGATATCGGTACGGCGAAGATCCGCTACCAGGACTATCCCATCAACAAGATGGTCTATGTTGTGGGTAATGAGCAGGAATATCACTTCCATGTGCTCTCTATCCTCCTCGACCGCCTCGGTTTCCCCTTCGGAAAAGAACTCGTCCATTTCTCTTACGGTATGGTCGAACTGCCGAATGGTAAGATGAAGAGTAGGGAAGGTACCGTAGTTGATGCCGATGACTTGATGGATAAGATGATTAGCGACGCTCGCGAAATAAGCAAGGACAAAGTGAATACCTTGCCGGATATCACCGAAGCGGAAGCCAATGATATTGCCCGTAAGGTGGGATTGGGTGCACTCAAATACTTCATTCTGAAAGTGGACCCAAAGAAAAATATGCTCTTCAATCCCGCGGAGAGTATCGACTTCAACGGCAATACCGGTCC
>CALCGR010000052.1 GCA_937901025.1 uncultured Bacteroidales bacterium | reverse complement strand
TCATAGACCTTAAAACTATTCGAGGTTCCTTTCTTTACTCCATTCGTCCACTGATAAACAACGGTGTTAACCTCCTTGTTTTTATCGTCATAGAAATGCTGCTCCAACTTGGTGTAATTGCCCTTCCCGTCCTTGGTGACGATACTATCCAAAAGTGGCGTGGCAGCCTCTATAGAAGGATTGAGGAAATAGGAAAGAGGAAATAGGAAGAATACTATGTACAGTAATTTTTTCATCGTAATCGTAAGCCTAAACGGCGATAGTTATGGGGGGAAGCAAAGGCGTAATACAGGCGGATACCGAAGTCGAGCGAATGCAACTGATCCGCAAACGCTTCCGTCAAGGAACCGGCCACGAGTTCGTTCTGCTGCCAAGCGCAGAAAGGCTCTTTCGACCAGGGCTGCATCGGCAGTACATCGTAACGGCAGAAGGCTTGGAGCCCCAAGCGGTGCTGCTGATTAAAACTCCATTCGTACCCGATCTCCGCACCGACCATCAAACGGAACTGCGGCCGGATACGCGCCTTATCGTCGCGCATAACGAGCGTATGCGGGAGCACTACATCGTAGTCCACAAAACTCGTATTCACTTGCGGGTTATCGAGTTGCGTGAGGTGCTGCTGTTGCAGACTCAAGGCGGGAATAACGCCGATATTAATGACGCAACCGCGCACATTCATCGCAAACATCACGGGCAGTTCCACCTGCCACTGCGCGAGCGATTCCTTGCCGCGCAAGTGTAGGGTATCGACCATCGTTATCCCCTTATCCGATGAAGAGGAATGTATCCAAGTATCCGTGAGGCTGCGTAAGCGCGCCTGTCCATAGCTTGCACCGAGACCCATCTTCGGACCCAACTCTACCCCATCCGCTACCTGCGTCATAAACCGATAATCGATATTGAGCCCCGCCGTGTAGCCGAGTTCGGAGGCGAAGTTTTTTCCGCCCGTCATCGCCGTTCCACCGCCTTGCAGGCCGACCTCCACGATATCCCAACCCATAGCGGGCTGAGCCGCGTGCATCGTCGCTACCGCGGCGCAAAGCGCCAATACTATGTTTATAATTTTCCTCATTCTAATAGTTGTCCGGTCGTGGTATAACGGCGGCCGTTACGCTCGATGATGATAATTTCGTTTTCAATATATTTGATCGGCAACAAGTCTTTCGTTACCGGTTCAAGGGCCGTCGGCGGGTAAGGATAACCGCGCATCGTAGGCGAACAGAAGAAGTTCTTTTTCGCTACCTGCTCGTCGATATCCATCTCTACATAGTAATTGCGCAGATGGTCCTCCGTATTGATGACCAGCGAGAATCCGTATGCGACGGGATTCGGTACGCCATTGCGATACCAGCGCACCTTATCCTCCGGATACGATTCCGCGATGAGCCCTTTGTCCATCATTTCCCGACGATTGACAGCCGCTATCCAGTCGTTGATGATCACTACCGGAACGACGCCTTCGGAGCAGATGACCTCGAAGTGGGCGGTGAGTTCAATCGGTCCGTCCACATCGACCCAACGCACACGCGCCGTGTCTCCGTCCGACCAGCTTACAAACCGATAGCCGGGCAACGGAGTAGCTGCGATTTGGACGCGTTCGCCACAATCGAACGTGTCTTTCACAGCCTCTTGCGCCCTAACGGGAAGCAGGGGGAGGAGAAGGAGTAATATG
>CALCGR010000051.1 GCA_937901025.1 uncultured Bacteroidales bacterium | reverse complement strand
GCGCCGTTCGCGCGCACAAAAGAGACCCCGTAGAAATCCGTGGCGGCATACTTAGACTTGCCGCTCCAACCAAAGAGATGGAAATCGTCCGTATTCGGCAGCACCGCCGCACGAGAGAGATTGGCGGGCGCAAAAGTGACCTGATCACCCTCCTTATTGATGGTGAAACCCTCGCTCGATGCGTACACTTGCGCGCATACGAGAAGACACATTATATAAGTTAGGCAACGCCTCAACATAACGGACATTTGCACAAAGCGTGTGCAAAGGTACGACTTTTTTTTGATATATGCAAATTTATTTGCAAAATTAGTTGGCAATGATGAGATTTGCGTACTGCCAACGCTCTTTTTCGCTCATCTGCGCCGCCATACGGGAGCGCACCTGCTCCTCACTGCAATGGTCGCGACGCATCACCCGCGCAATACGCACTGCCTCCGGTGCCGTGACCACGATCACCCGGTCGCAAAGACGATAGAGACCCGACTCGATGAGAAGGGCGGATTCAATTAGAAGACCGCTGCGCTGCAAGACCGCTGCGCTGGCGGACCGCTGCGCTGCAAGACCGCCTTCGGCTGTAAGACTTAAGATGTCGCGCTCAACGAAGGGGTGAACGAGTTGATTGAGTTGTTGGAGCAAGGCGGGTTGAGCAAACACGCGCGCAGCCACGAGGTCCGTGCGATAGGTGTCACCCTCATAGATATCGGGACCCAGGAGCGCTACCATCTGTGCCCGTAATTCAGTATCGGTCACGATGAGACGCTTGGCCTCCTTATCGGTGTCATAAACCCTATAACCCGTCTTCGCCATCTGCGCAGCGATATACGACTTACCGCTACCAATGCCGCCGGTGAGTCCAACTATGAGTGTAGAGTGTAGAGTGTAGAGTGTAGAGTTACTCATGGTGGTAGGGTTCATGGTGTAATATCGTTTGGGCACGGTAGAGTTGTTCGACGAATAGGAGTCGAATCATCTGATGCGAGAAAGTCATCAGCGAGATAGACAGTTGTGCATCCGCGCGCTGATAGACGGCAGGCGAGAACCCGTAGGGTCCGCCGATGACGAAAGTAACATCGCGTCCTCCCGCCATGAGGCGCTGGGTATAGGCTGCAAAATCGACACTGCGGTACTGCTTGCCATGTTCGTCAAGCAGGACCATATACGTCGATGGGGTGATAAGTCTTAATATCCCCTCCCCCTCCTGCTGCTTGACTTGGTCTTGGGTAAGCGACTTAGCGTTCTTAAGGTCCGGCACGACCTGAATGCTAAACGGAACATAATGCGTGAGGCGCTGCTGATATTCGCCTATCAGTGCCTCCAAGCGGGCATCCGTCGTTTTGCCGACGACTAAGAGCGTGAGTTTCATTTTTTCAATTCAAAAGGAAACGAACCAATCAGGTTGCCGTCCACAAAGAAATCGGCATTGTAAAAACCGGGTATCGGGCGGTCGAGGAAATGGAAGTAAAGCGTACTGCTAAACGCCTGACGCTCGTACTCGAACTCCTGCATGACCGAATAGCCAATCTGCTGATTCTCAAAGGGGAAGACCCAACGCTCATCCGGCTGCAGCAAGTCGCCGTTGGGGTCAACGATACGCAGGTAGAGTTGTTTCATGCCCACCTCACAGGTCACGTTTTTGGCAATCGAGTAATCGATTTGCAGTTTCGCTATCTGCGAGAGCATACGCGTCTTATGGTCCCACTTATTGAGGGTCACAATCTGACAAGACGTCAGTTCGAGCATCGCGGCACGGGTAACGACTTGTTGGAGTTGGGTATTGGTTTGTTTGATCTGTTTATTCTCCTTCGTTATCTCGCGGTTTTGTTTTTTCACCGTAGCGTTCTCCTCCGTCAGCCGGATGTTCGTCGTATTGAGCGAATCAATCTGGTGCACATACTCCACCATGACCGCGCGCACGGTAGCCAGTTCTTTCTTGAGTTCCGCTATCCGGCGGGCACTGGTAGCCTTGGTGATGCGCAGTTCCTCCAGCAGGTCTTGTACGCGCTGCTGCTCCCGATAGAGTTGGTCCTGCAGCGAATCGTTTTGGATATCGAGGTCGCGATAACCGTCAAACTGCAATGCCAGGTCCGTATATTCCTCCTCGAGTTCCTGCTTCTCGTACTCCATCTGCTCGATCATCTCCGTCATCTGCGTCTGCTGCAGATAATAGAAATATCCTAAGCCCGCGAGGGCGAGGAAGAGAATAATAACAATAGTTATTAGACCGCCTTTGGCTGAACGACCGCTAGCGCTGTTGGATCGCTGCGCTGTATGATTATTCGTTTGAGTCATAAAATTGGAATTATTTTTTCAAGTTGCGTGGAATGCGACCCCTTGATAAGGATCGTTCGACCGGTGATGGGGTGCGATTCGATATACGCCATCAACTCCTCCACGGTATCGTAAATCGGATACGGCGCGGTGGTGTCGCGGTATTCCTCCCCCACCAGATAAACCTCCTCCGCCTTGCGCTCGAGCAACATATTGACAATATTCTGGTGCTCCAAATGCGAGTAGGCGCCTAACTCCCGCATGGCGCCTAATATATAAGTGTAGAGTGTAGAGTGTAGAGTGTAGAGTGTAGTGCTAAAGGCATCTATCGCGGCTTGCATAGAGGTAGGATTGGCGTTATAGGCGTCTACAATCAGGGTATTGCGGTCGGTCACGATCCGCTGCGAGCGGTGGTTCGTAGGCTCATAGGCACGAATAGCTGCCAGGGCTTCCTCCTCCCCTACCCCGAAAAACTTACCGACCGCTATCGCGGCTGCGATGTTCTCGGCATTGTATGCCCCCACCAGATGCGTGCCGTCAGGCATGGGGATGCGGTGATAAGACCGCTGCGCTGAAAGACCGCTATCGCTGAAAGACCGCTGCGCTGTAGGACCGCCTACGGCTGAAAGACTGTCAGCAAGCATCTGCTTGAGGTAGTCGTTGTCTTCGTTGATGAAGACGGTACCTTGGTGGGCGACGAGGTAGTCGTAGAGTTCGCGTTTGGTTTGTTGTACGCCCTCGAACGAACCGAAGCCCTCCAGGTGGGCTTTACCCACGTTGGTGATGAGGCCGTAGTCAGGTTCGGCGATCTCGACGAGTTCTTTGATATCCCCGGGATGGGAGGCTCCCATCTCGACAATCGCCATCTCGTGCGCGCGCGTAATAGATAATAAGGTGAGGGGGACACCC
This sequence comes from uncultured Bacteroidales bacterium, assembly GCA_937901025.1. GTDB lineage: Bacteria > Bacteroidota > Bacteroidia > Bacteroidales > Paludibacteraceae > Colicola. Next base: position 13,954 of record CALCGR010000051.1, on the reverse strand, counting down.
AAAGCGTTATTGAGGTTCCCCTGCGTATAATAGAGGTTATACTTCGTCTTAAGCACCGCCGCTGTCAGTTCCTTCGTGGTGGTCTTGCCGTTCGTTCCGGTGATACCGAGGATGGGCAGACCCAACTCGCGTCGCCATGCGCGGGCGAGCTCCTGCAGGTCCTGCAAGGCGTGCTCGCCCTTGATGACATACGCTGCGCCATCGCGGAGGGCTTGTTCCACGAACTGATTGCCGTCGAAGTGCTCACCCCGCAGGGCTACGAAGATGCAGCCCGGGGTGACCTTACGGCTATCGGTGGTAACGGTCAGCGCTTCCTTATTTCTTATTAGGAAGTTCCAATCCATAGTTTTTCTTTTTGTCCTCAACCTTCATCATCAGCGAGAAGATGAAGGCCAGTACGCCGAAGGAGGCGAACACGATCATCGGAACGAGGTAACCGTCGGTAGCGACGCGCAGCTTACCAATCAGCAGCGGCACGAGGCAGAGACCGAAGTTCTGTACCCAGAAGATAAGGCAGTAAGCCGAACCCAATACTTTCTCGTCAATGATCTTAGGTACACTGGGCCACATCGATGCGGGCACGAGCGAGAAGCTCACACCTAAGACAAGGATGGTCACCATCGCTAAGGTCTTACTCGGATAGAGGGGCAGGATAAACGCAAACGTGCTATGGCAAACAATCATGATGACGGCACCCAGTAGCATCATCGAGGCACCTTTACCTTTAAAATCGATGAACGCACCGAGGAACGGCGTCAGTACCATCGCCAAGATCGGGAACCACTTGAACATCCCCGCCGCTTCAGCAGCCGGGATAGCGAGGGTCTCCTCGAGGAAGTTCGTAGCAAAACGCTGGAAGGGGAAGATAGCACTGTAATACAGTACGCACAGCAAGGCCACAATCCAGAACATCTTCGAGCGGAAGATCTGACCCAGGTCGGAGATGTGGAACTCGTCCTCGGGGTCCTTGACCGCCGTGGCTTCGCCAATCTCGACGAGTTGTTTATCGAACTTAGTATCCATCACGGTGAAGACTGTGAAGTTCAGTAATCCTATCACGAGCAACGCGGCCGAAAACAGCAGCGGTGCTACCACGGATTGGGTGCCGTCCGGCAAAGCGAAACGGGCCGCAAAGAGGGGAGCGAGCCACATGGCGCCGAATACGCCCAGGCGGGCAATGGACATCTCGATACCCATCGCCATGGCCATCTCTTTACCCTTAAACCATTTGGCCAGGATCTTACTAACCGTCGTTCCCGCCATCTCGCAGCCGCAGCCGAAGATCATAAAACCGAACATCGCCATCTTGGCGGAACCCGGCATAACGGTCCACCAGCTGTTGAGCCATTCTATCTCGTTGGCGCCGAACCAATCGGAGATACCGATATACTTGATTCCCGCACCGAGGACCATCATCGAGGCAGAGAGCACACCCGTAAAACGGACGCCCATCTTATCTAAGATGATGCCGGCTAAGATGAGAAAGCCGAATACATTAAGCAGATATTCACCGGCGGCATAGGTTCCGAACACCCCTTGGTCCCAGCCGCGGGTCGTATTCAGCAGCGATGCCAGCGGGGAGAGGATGTCCACGAACATATACGCGAAGAACATCATCGAGGCTACGAGGATAAGCACTATCCAACGCGCAGCCGCACTATCGCGTAGTGTCTGTTGCAGTTTTTGTACCATACGTCTTTTTATGTTTGAGCCATTCGGCTTTCCTTTTCTCGTACTCCTCGTAATGGCGCTCTAAATAACCGTCTTCCATTATTTTATTTTCAGTTCTTTCTTAACGGAAGGCATAACGTCCTCGGCATTCGGCGATACATACACCATCGCCGCGGAATCGAAGATATAGGTATAACCCTCTTTCTCGCCTACGGCGTTGATGGCTTTAGCCATACGCTCGTGAACGGGAGCCAGCAGTTCCTGCTGTTTCTTGGTGATGTCCTGCTCCGCCGTTTGGTAGAAGAGTTGGATGCGTTGTTGCATCTCTTGCAGTTCCTGCTCGCGGATCTGGCGAATAGCGTCCGTCATGGAAGCGGCTTGTTTCTGATAGTCCTCCGCTTTCTTTTGGAACTCCTCCTGCATCATCGCCAGTTGATTCTCATACTGCGATTGGATGGTGTCCATTTGGAGTTTGATCTTAGCTACTTCGGGCATCTGCGCGAATAACTCACTCGTGTTCACATGACCCAGTTTCTGTGCGCTGACCAGCATCGGCATAGCCAGAGCTAAAAGAATAATAATCTTTTTCATAATAATGTAAATTTATTTGTTAGTTTATTTTGCACCTAGTTTCTGCAGCACTTGGTCGGATATATCCAGTTTGGAGGATATATACAGCAGCGACTCATCGGAGGAGCGGTCCTTGACGATATTAATCTTCTGCTCACCGGCTATATCCTGGATAGCGGTGAAGATATCGTCCTGAATCGGTTTGATGAGTGCCTCGCGTTTCTTGCTCAGTTCGCCGTCCGGACCGAAATACTTATGCTTGAGTTGCAGTGCCTCATTCTCCTTATCGATGATCTCCTGCTCGCGTTTCTGACGCATCGCGTCCGAGAGGAAGATCTGTTCGGTCCGGTAGTTAGCCTCCAACACCTTGGCCTCCTGGTCGAGGGCATCAATCTCTTTTTGCCACCGGCGCGTGATGAGCGATAACTGCTCGTTCGCCGACTCGTATTGCGGCAGGTTCTTGAGGATATACACCATATCCACATACACCACCGATGTACTACTCTCCTTTGCAAAGACCGTGCCAAAGGTCAATAAAAGCACAAAACTCAAAATAACTTTCTTCATATTCATACAATTATAGTTCTTGTCCGAGGACAAAGTGGAACTGACTCTTACCATATTGGTCAGACCCGTTAATCTGGTCAAAGCCCCAGCCCCAGTCAACACCCAGCAAACCGAACATCGGCAGGAAGATGCGGACACCTAAACCCGCGGAGCGTTTGAGGTTGAAGGGGTTATAGTCCTTGATATCGCTAAAGCAGTTACCTGCCTCCAGGAACCCGTGAACCCAGATGGTCGCGTTCTGTTCGAGGGTGATAGGATAACGCAGTTCCATGGTGAACTTATTATACAGGTAACCCATGTTTCGTCCCGTCTGCGGGTCATACGGCGTCAACGATCCGGACGAGTAACCGCGCATCGCCACGTACTCGGTCGAATATGACGAATAACTCGACATACCGTCACCACCCATATAGAAGGTCTCGAACGGAGACTTCAGGTCCTTGTTATAATTACCCAGATAACCGAACTCCGCACGGGTCATGAGCACGAGTTTAGAGTCGCGCGAGAGCGGCGTGAACACCTTGCCGGAGAACTTCCACTTATGGTACTCGATGAGGTGGTACTTATCCGAGGTCTCCATGGACGCATAGTCCTTCTTATTAAATAAGGAATAAGGCGGCGTGATCTTCAGTCCTAAGATAAACTGCGAACCGCGACGCGTATAGATGGGGTTATCAATGGACGAACGGGAGATCTGGAGGTTCAATGCCAGGTTATGACTTATACCATCGGAGATAAGCAGGTACGGCCAGTCCTTCATCATATACATCTGGTAACTGATCTCCCCGTAGAACTGGAAATAGTCATCCGGCCAGCGCAGACGTTTACCGTAACCGATGCTCACACCAAAAGTGCGCAAGTACTTATCCGGGTCCGCCTCCGACTCCTGCAACTGCTGGTAATAATCCTGGTTGCCGGAATAGTAATAGTAGTTCGAATAGGTGTTATACAGGTTCTGGTACGCCTGATAGTAACGGTTCGAATAACCCGTTTGCGAAGCAAAGAAGATGTTCGTGGACAAGGCATTGGGTCGCTTACCGCCGAGCCACGGCTCCAGGAACGATACGCTCACCGACGAATAGTAGATACCGTTCGTGCGGGCATTGATGGAGAAGGTCTGACCCTCACCCTGCGGTACGATACGGTAGGCTTTCTTGTTGAAGAGGTTCTGCATGGCGAAGTTCGTGAACTTCAGTCCTAGTGAACCCGTCAAACCGGTAGCACCCCAACCGAGCGAGAACTCAATCTGGTCGGAGGACTTGGTCTCCAACTGATAGGTGATATCCACCGTTCCGTCCTCGGGATTGGGTTGGATATCGGGTACAAGTTTCTCCTGGTCAAAGTGTCCCATCTGCGCTAACTCACGCAGCGAGCGCATGATATCCGACTGCGAATAGAGTTGACCGGGTCGGGTATAGAGTTCACGCCGAACGACATGCTCGTACACACGGGTGTTACCTACGATATTGACCTGATTGATGGTCGCGGGTTTACCCTCGTACATGCGCATCTCAAAGTCGATGGAGTCGTTCTCCACCTTCACCTCCACCGGGTCCACATTGAAGAACAGGTAACCCTCATCGGTATAGAGTTTAGAGATGGCGTCATCATCCTCGGTCAGACGTTTATTGAGTTGTTTGAGGTTATACACATCGCCTTTCTTCAAACCCAAGGACGCATTCAGAATCTCGTACGGATAAACGGTGTTTCCTACCCACGCGATATTACGGATGTAGTATTTCTCTCCCTCGTGCACGTGCAAGTACACATCCACGCGCGTGGAATCCTCGGGATTGGGCACGATGCTATCCGCCTCGATATACGCATCGCGATAACCGATCTCGTTGTACTTCTCGATGACCGCCACCTTATCCTTCTCATATTCCTCGACCACGAACTTCTTGGTGCGGAAGAGATTGACGATGTTATCGTCATTGGTCTTCTTCATGGCCTTGTTGATCTGCACATCCGTCAAGGCCTCGTTACCGGTGATATAGATCTTACCCACCTTCGTCTTCTGTTTCTTATCCACGGCCACGATGACGCGCACATACCCCGGGTGGTCGGGATCGGGCTGCTGTTTGATATACGTCTCTACATTATGGAAACCCTTCTCCTCAAAATGTTTCGCAATCACCGACTTGGTGCGGTCCACAAGGTTCGGGGTGAACTGTCCGCCCTTCTGCAAGCCTATCTTTACCTCCAAGTCCTCCTTCTCGCTTTTCTTCAACCCTTGCAGGTCGATGGACGAGATGCGCGGACGCTGCTTGAGGGCTATCTCGAGCCAGATCTTCTGTCCGTCGATACGCAAGGCCTTGATCTTCACGTCCGAGAACAGACCCTGTTTCCAGAAACGGCGCAAGGCCTTGGTGATCTGCGGACCCGGGACCTCAATCTTATCGCCTACGGCCAGACCCGAGAACCCGATGAGTACGAAGTCCTCGTAGTTCTCCGCCCCCGTGATCTTAATGCCGGCTATCTCATACACCTTGCCCGCGGTAGCCGAATACTCGATATCCGGCAGGCCCGTAGCTATCGAATCCTGCGCCCACATAACGGAGGGTAGCAGCAGGACAAATACTATAATCTTAATGAACTTGTTCACTGGTCTTTCCAAATCTACGTTCACGATGTTGATAATCTACAATCGCCTCATACAAATCTTCTACCGTAATATCCGGCCATAGTTTATCGGTGAAATACAACTCCGAATACGCCAATTGCCATAGCAGGAAATTACTGATCCTTAGTTCCCCGCTGGTGCGAATCAGCAGGTCCGGATCGGGTATATCCTTAGTGGTCAGGTACTGCTCCGCCTTTTCCTCCGTCACCTCGGGCGCGGACAAGCGTCTCGCCTGAGCATCCGCCACCATACGCTGCATAGCTCTCGTCAGTTCCCAACGGGCGGAATAACTGAGGGCTATGACCATCGTCAGGCCCGTATTCGAGGCCGTCTGACGGATACACTCCAAGAACTTAGCCTTGGCCTCCGCCGGCAGGCGGTCGGTATCCCCGATGGTGAGCAGACGCACATTATTTTTCATGAGCGTAGGCGTCTCCTTGACAATCGTATCTACGAGCAAGGTCATCAGGGCATCCACCTCCTCCTTGGGTCGATTCCAGTTCTCAGTGGAGAAGGTATAGAGGGTGAGATAACCGATACCTAACTCAGCAGCGGCTTCGGTGATATTATGTACCACTTCTACTCCCTTTTTATGGCCGAACATGCGCACGAGGCCATGCGCTTTCGCCCATCGTCCGTTACCATCCATGATGATAGCGATATGCCTCGGTAGGCGGGAGTGGTCTATTTGTTCTTTCGTTGCCATGGTTAATCTTGATCACATAACATGCACACCTTCGGTTTTTGCCCAAACGAGAAGACAATACCCAACGTCAGCTGCGATGTTACATCCATATTCATTATATTCGCTTTATTCAAATCGTACGTGTTGCCTAACGGATTGATGGTCTTCCCCTCTGCATTCGCTACCCACACGTTTTCCAGATCATCCGACAGGTAGATGTTATGCTGCCATTGCACATGCAAAGCCATCCATTTACAGCACTGCCACTTAAACCCGATACCCAGCGGGAAATACGCTGCCGCCGCCGTCCAGTTTCCCCGCGGTCCGGGCAGGATTCCTACCCCTACTCCTAAAAATAAATAGGGAGTATAGGGTTTGATGCGCGTATCATATTCCGGCATGCCGAAGCGCAGGAAATTAAACTCCGCCGCTACATCGATATTCACCATCTGCGACGCCCACCGGCCGTCCTTCGGGAAGGAAATCAGGTACGGGTTGTTCGGTTCGCGATAGTCCTTGTACGGACCCTCGATGAGTTGGTAGGTACCTTCCAGTCGCACCGCCCAACGGTTGTTGAACTTATACCTCAAGTGTCCGCCCGCAGCGTAACGCACGTTTTGGAAGATGTGCGGAGCCGCCTCGCCTACATAGTAACCGCAGCCGCCTTGCAAGCCTATCTCGCATAGGTACGGACGGTCATCGGCAAGCAGCGCCATCGGCAGCAGCAGACCCAAGAGCAATATTTTCGTTCTATTTCTCACTAATCAATACGCGGAACGCATCCGCCACTTTCTTCACCGGGATGACTTCTATCTTCGTCTTATCGAGTGCAACCTTTTGTCCTGCCGGTACCAGGATACGGGCAAAGCCCAATTTCTCCGCTTCGCGGATACGCTGTTCCAAGCGGTTGACGGGACGGATTTCCCCCGCCAGTCCCACTTCGCCGCAAAGACAAGTCTTAGCATCCAAAGCGATATCCATATTCGAGGATAGCACCGCGGCCAATACCGCCAGGTCGATGGCGGGGTCATTCACCCTCAGTCCGCCGGCGATATTAAGGAACACATCCTTGAGCAACAGCTTAAACCCTACCCTTTTTTCCAACACCGCCAATAACATATTCAGTCGGCGGGCATCAAAACCCGTACTGCTGCGTTGGGGCGTACCATACGCCGCCGAAGAGACGAGCGCTTGTACCTCAATCAGGAACGGACGCACACCCTCTACCGCCGCCGCAATAGCAATCCCGCTCAAGCCCTCGCGAGCCGTGGACAGGAGCAACTCCGACGGATTGGTCACTTCCCTCAGTCCCGACTGCTGCATCTCAAAGATACCCAGTTCGGAGGTTGAACCAAAACGGTTCTTCTGTGCCCGCAAGATGCGGTACATATAATGTTGGTCGCCCTCAAACTGCAAGACCGTATCGACGATATGCTCCAGCACTTTCGGTCCCGCGAGCGAACCCTCCTTATTGATATGCCCTATCAAGATGAAGGGTATATTCGTTTCTTTGGCAAACTGCAAGATCCGGGCAGCGCACTCCTTGACCTGACTCAGACTACCGATGGTAGCCTCCGCCGTCTCCGTTCCTACCGTCTGTATCGAATCCACTACCACAACTTGCGGTTGAATCTCCTCCACTGCCGCCAAGATACGCTCCAGACTCGTCTCGCTAAGCAAAAACAAATCCTTCGGGTTACCGGCTAAGCGTTCGGCGCGCAGCCGTATCTGGCGTGCACTCTCCTCCCCGCTGGCGTAAAGCGTCTTGACGCCCTCCAGTTGCATAAGCACTTGTAAGGCGAGGGTCGACTTACCGATGCCGGGTTCGCCCCCCAGTAGCACGAGCGAACCGGGTACCAGTCCACCCCCGAGTACGCGGTTGAGTTCGCCTGAGCGCATGTCGAGACGCATATCCTCCGTAGCCTCCACCTCCTGCAGACGAGTGGGTTTAGAGGCTGTCACGGGTCGCCGGTCGCCGGTCGTCTTAGTAGGCGCTACGACTTCTTCGACAATCGAGCCCCATTCGCCGCAGACAGGACAGCGGCCTAACATCTGGGGCACCTTGGCTCCGCAGGCAGAACACGTATATTGTAGGGCAGATTTCATAGTTCGTATGTTTCAGATTGTTTGGATAAAATCGTATTGTCAAACACCGTCTTCGCCTCTTTTAGGAACTGCTCGTGGTCGTCCACTCGTGCCGAGAAATGACCGATAATCAGTTGTTTGGCTCCGGCGTTCTTAGCGGTCATGGCCGCTTGTTTGGCGGTCGAGTGCATCGTAGCGTGGCAGCGCGAAGCGTGCTCCTCCGTATAGGTCGCCTCGTGATACAGCACATCCACTCCGCGTACCGCATCGGCAATCCGTTCCGAATAACGGGTATCGGAACAATAGGCATAACGGGGCTGAGACTCTACAAAGAAGTCCCCCATCAAACCGCGAGCGCGGTGGTGCTCGGTAAACAAGAACCCGCAAGTGGGTACGCTATGATAAAGCGGAATCGTCTCCACCGTCAAGGTGCGGTCCTCAAAGATCACTACCCGTTTACGGGGATCGATGGTATGGAAGATAACCTCAAAAGGCAGGTCCTTGCAATAGTAACTCAACCACGGACGCATGAGTTTCTCCAAGTCCCCGTGGGCATAGATATGCAGCGGTTGCGTACGATGGAGCATACCCAAGGTGGAGATCAGTCCGATGAGACCGAAGCAGTGGTCCCCGTGCAGATGGGAGATGAACACACTATACAACCGCGAGGTATGAACCCCCATGCGGCGCATGGTGATCTGTATCCCCTCTCCGCAATCGATGAGGAAAGACTTATCGCAAAGCGTTACTATCTGTCCCGAAGGGGAGTTCTGATACGTAGGTAATGCACTCCCACAACCTAATATGGTTACACTGCCTTTATTCACTGAACGAGTCTAAAAGGTTAACAATCTTATTTTTTAGTTGCGTCTTACGCTCTATATGTTCAAGCACGGCCTTGACAAACGCATTGTTCTCAAACTTCCCGCGTACGTTCTCAAAGTCCGCCAACTGCTGCGAAGCATCGCCGTCCACCCCGAAACCGGTCTGACTATTGAGGTCAAACTCCTTACGGGCATCGTCGTAGATCATCCTATCCAGTTGTACGACCGCCTGATGCCAGTCGTCGATGAGCGCACGGATCTGCGCCATCGAGGCCTTGTCAATAGGACATTGCCAGAGTTGTTCGATCTTCTGAGCTGCCCACGTCCATTCGTAATCGTAATAGTTACGCTGCATCTCGACAAAACGTTCTTGGATGCGCTCCAGCGACATTTGTCCCGCCTCGATATCCGACAATAATCGTGCCACTTCGGTACGGGGCGCAATCAATCCCGCTAAATCCACCCACTCGCCCGAACCGGGTTGCATCGTCGGAACCAGGGCTTGCCTCAGTTCACTCAGGTTCTTAGCCCCGCTGTTCTCGATACGCGTGATGAGGGAGTTACCCAAGAACTTCGTTATACCGATGGTGTACAGGTCGATACCGTGCACCAACGACGAGTTGCGAATCTTACAGTTCTTATAGCCATAGATACCCGTCTGCTTGCCCGAGAGGGTCTGAATCTGTTGCAGTATCTCGCGACCATGCCACATCTTCTGCACCGTGTACGGCGAGAGCAGGTTAAAGTTAATGCAGTCCAGCAGGTCGGGATCCTTACGGTTATCCCGTTTCGGCCATTTCTGCGCATCGCGGATGGTTCCTACCGTACGCAGGTTGGCTCCCGGTACGAGGAAACTCTCCGAGTTATCCTCAATAAGATAAGAGAAGGGCAGGTCCGAGGTGTCCGCATGTTTGGTATGACGCCCCATCACGAGCGAGAACGCACCAATCTTACTGGGCCAGAGCAGATACGAATCCGAAGTCGTCTTCGCCCCGCGTTCGGCTACGCCCTGGTGGATAGGACCGAGTTTATACATGTGGTTGGACTGGTTACTGCCCGAACCGGCATTGAGGAAGGAGAACATTCCCGCTATCAAAAGCGTGGATTTATGGTGGGTCACGGTGTAAGGACCGGCAAAGATCGCAGCGGCTTCTCCGTGCATGCCTTGGCAGTTACTGAAGAACAGCGACTCGCCGGCGGAATAGTGCTTATCAAAGATACAACCTTGTCCCACAAAACATTTGTCCACAATCGTGGAATCTCCTATCTCTACGCCCGAAGCCAGAATAAAATCCGTACACTTAACCCCCGAACCGAGTTTCACCGGTGCCGCGGCATTGGAGTTGATCGTACCATTCTTCAGTCGCGAGGTTCCGCGCAACATCGCACAATCGCCGATGTTCACGTTCTTGATCGAACCGCAGTTGAGGATGGTCACATTCGCCCCTATCGAACCCATATCCGAGGCTTGCGCCTGCGCATAATCATCAATCATCTTCTCGAGCGTCTGCACCATCTGCGGACGGTGACGATACAGCGTTAAGATATATGCCAGCGAAGCCGAGAGACGATTAAAAATCGGAATCTCCCGTCCGCCGCCTTCGTTCATCACCGCTACCCTTACGCCGTTGCCAAACGTCGTCATCCCGTCCACCAGCACCGCGTTCACATTCTCGATGCATGTGTTGGCACCGATACGGTAGTTGGCAATATAGTTATGGATATTGTAGAGGTGGCAGTTATCCCCCACCTCACAATGATGAATCATTGCGTGGGCGATACCCGAATGCACCTTCACCCCACCGGGTAACTCGAACGAGCGTTCGAACACACCCAGTTGTACGGCACCCGAGAAATGGGCGTCCTCCACATAACGGGCGTCAAACCCGTCCTTGACTTGCACTTGCGACCAGTCTTCGGCCGTGCAGTGTTGTGCTATGAGTTGCTGCTGTTCCGCAGCGGTTAGGGAACGATAGTTCATTTTAATGATGCAAAGATTTGTTTAAATACTGCTTTTGTATATTCCGGGAACTCCCCGTTGATGAGCCAACCGAAATACCCGTTGTCGCGACGGAAGACGTCCCTTACGCGCATACCCTTGTACTTACCGAAGTTGAAGATCTCCACCCCTTCGTTGTCATACGCGATACGACCCGCAAAATCCGCAAAACGGGTACCGCCTTGCGAATAATCGCTGAGTTCCGCCACGGTGGTAGGGATATCGTAACGCTCCAGTTCCGCCATAAGCACCTCGTAGGTGGCCATCGTATCGGCATTGGCGGAGTGGGCATCCGACAGGTCTTTGTCGCAGAAGAACTTATACGCCGCCGTCAGGTTACGGGGCTCGTTCTTTTGGAAGATCGTGAAGGCATCAATCATCTTCTTATCCTTCAAGTTGATGGTGATACCCGAACGCAAGAACTCTTCCGCCAGCAAGGGGATATCAAAGTGGTTGCTGTTATAGCCCGCCAAGTCGCTATCCTCCATCACCTTCGCTACCTCGGGTGCTATCTCGCGGAACGTGGGACAGTTAGCCACATCGGCATCGTAGATCCCATGCACCGCCGAAGCCTCCGCAGGAATCGACATCGTCACCTCCTGCCCGAGCAGCATCTGCACCGGACGCACGCGATAGGTCTTACTCTCCGACGAGCCGTTGGGATAGATTTTATAGTAACTCAGCTCCACAATCCGGTCGGTGGCTACATTCACGCCCGTCGTCTCTAAATCGAAGAAGACCAAAGGTCTTTCTAATTGCAGTTTCATCAGTCGTTCAGAAGCATCGGCATTAACAACATCAGCAGGTCTTGGTTCTCCTCGTTCTCCATGGGCAGGATCAGACCTGCACGAGCGGGATCAGCCAGTTCGATGAGCACCTCGTTGGAGGTGATCGAAGCAAAGATCTCAATCAGGAACGGAGCCTTGAAACCAATCGCCATCGGAGCACCCTCGTAGGAGCAAGCAATCGTCTCTTCCGCCGAAGTGGAGAAGTCGATGTCTTGTGCCGAGATGGTGATCTTATTCTCACTCAACGCCAACTTCAGCAGCGAGGTACCGGTGTTAGCAAAGACGGATACGCGCTTGCAGGCATTGATGATGGTTTGACGGTCCACAACGACTTTATTTTGGTTGTTTTGCGGAATAACCGCATTGTAATTCGGATAACGGCCCTCAATCTGACGGCAAACGATGAGCGTGGTACCGAACGCAAAACGAGCGTTCTTCTCACCGAAACTTACCTTCACTTCGGCATCCTCCTTACCTAATACGTTACGAAGGATATTCGCCGGCTTCTTGGGCAGGATAAAACTAATCGGCGTAGCGGATTGAACACTCGTGTTCGTATAACGAACCAGACGGTGCGCATCCGTAGCCACCAGCGTCAACTTATCTTGACTAAGGTCAAAATAAATACCGTTCATCACGGGACGCAGTTCATCATCGGCCGTGCAGAAGATGGTCTTGTTTACCGCATCCAGCAGTACGTTGGCGCTCATCGTGAACTCACCTACTACAGCCTCCTCGAGTTGCATCTCAGGATACTCGTTGCCGTTCGAACCTACGAACGAATACGTACCGTTCTCGCTGGTGATGTTCAGACCGAAGTTCTGGTCATCAATGGCAAACGTAAGGGGTTGCTCAGCGAACTCTTTCAGGGTATCCAGCAATAACTTAGCTTGGAAAGCAACCTTACCGGCACCTTCCGCAGACTCTACGCTCAACGAGGTACGAATGGTCGTTTCCCCGTCCGAGGCGGTGAGGGTCAGATTCGTACCCTCAAGATCAAATAACACGTCCTCCAGGATTTGGAGAGAATTCTTAGGCGCGATGACGCGACCTACGGCTTGCAGTTGTTGAAACAACTTGCTACTCGAAACAATGAATTTCATAAGCACTATTTTATAAATTAAACAATTTTTCGAAATTATTCTATAATAATTTGCGTATTCGGGCGCAAAGTTACAAAAATTCTTTCAAATATACAAATTTTTTTGCAAATTTCAATAATTTTCTGTACCTTTGCACTCGCAAATGAAAAAAATCGGTGTTTTTGATAGCGGTTTTGGGGGATTAACCATCCTCAAGAGCATTCGTAACGTACTGCCCGAATATGACTATATCTATTTAGGAGATAGCGCGCGTGCGCCTTATGGTACCCGCTCGTTCGAGGTCATCTATCAGTACACCTTACAGGCCGTCCGGTACCTGCAAGAGCACGACTGCCGGCTCATCATCATCGCGTGCAACACCGCCTCTGCCAAAGCCCTGCGCACCATCCAACAACGCGACATCGATCCCGAACAACTGCGGGTACTCGGCGTCATCCGTCCCACCGCGGAAGCGGTAGCGGATGGAGAGGCGGAGAGGCAGAAAGGCAGAGAGGCGGAGAGGCATATAGGTGTGCTCGCCACCCCGGGAACGGTAAGCAGCGAGAGTTATATACTGGAACTCAGGAAGTTAAATCCAAACCTTATCATCACCCAGCAGGCGTGTCCGATGTGGGTTCCGCTCATTGAGAACAATGAGATGGACACGCCCGAGATGGAGGCCGCCATTCGTCTCTATTTGGATGAGTTGCTAAGCAAAGACCCGGCGATTGATACCATCATCCTCGGTTGCACCCACTACCCCCTGATCCAAGATAAGATTGAAAAAGCCCTACTCCCCTACCCCTCTACCCCCCTACTCCTCTCCCAAGGCGACATTGTCGCCCATAGTCTTAAAGACTATCTGCATCGTCACCCGGAGATAGATAAAGAACTCCGTCGCGAGGGTTCTTGTGTGTACCTCACGACGGATGTTGCCGATAAATTCGATGCCTCCGCCTCTCTTTTCTTAGGCGAACATATTCACTCTAAACAAGTGACACTGTAACTTATTCCGCTATTCCTAAACTCTTACGGATGGCGGGAACGCGGGCTTCGGCAG
>CALCGR010000050.1 GCA_937901025.1 uncultured Bacteroidales bacterium | reverse complement strand
ATGTGGTGAAGTTCTCAAGGTCTTCCTCTGCATAGTCAGCAAAGACGATGGTGTGGTCACCGCTAGGTTGAGGACCTGCAATCTCCATAGTCACATTGTATTGCTTAATGTCGCGACCGATAATAACGGCCTCAATGAGCACGTCACGGCCCTTTACGGTTAAGGTGATATCAGCGGAATAGAACTCCACCAATTGTCCACTAGCTAATGTAATGCCGGAGTAATACGTCTCAACATCATCTATTGTGAAGGTACCGGATGCGAGTTTATCCATATAGATATCCAATGAGATTTCGTCGCCATCTGCGGTTACGCCCATTGCATAGTAATCGCCATCCTCAGCATAGTATTCACCTTCAGCCTCAACGGTAACAAGGTCAATAACTTCGGTTGGAGTGGGAGTGAAGTCCTTCATAGTGATAATCCACTTCATTCCTTCTACATCCAGCACCTCTGCGTGGTAAACGACGGTATCACCTACGGCAGAAACGGTAATTGTCATACTGTTTTCTACTAATTGAACGGTTGTCTCGCCGATATATACACCGGTGTATTCCCAATCAATATCATCAGTGGTAAATGTACCGAATAATTTGGTCGTATTGACGCATAATGAAGCATAGTATTCACCGGTCAAGTCATAGCCCATCACTTGGAACCAGCCTTCTTCTTCGGTCATATCATATACCTCCGGCAGCACAACGTCAACATAGGTTTCTTCACCTGTTGGTTGAGCCTCGTAGTCGTTCATTGTAACAACATACACTTGACCATCAGTAGCCTTAATGGTTACTGTGAAGCGGAGGGTATCCTCTACTTGAGCGATGATTACAGAAGGAATAGATTCAATGTCCACATAGTCATAAGCATCCCAGTCAATCATTTGAGTGTATTCCATCTCAATATCTTCGTCGGTGAATTCACCAAGCAGATGGTCGGTATTGACTTGAATACCTAAACTATAGTCATCATTCTCACCGGATACATAAATCCAACCGAACTCAGCGATAGAGTCCATAACCATCGGGTGATTGATAACGGAATAAATTGTGTCTTTTCCGGGCGTGGGAGGTGTGGGAGTACCACCATCGGTAAGGGTGATTTCGTTATCGTCCTCATCCCAAGCTTGAACCTCAATGTTCTGTGCATTCCAAGTATAGGTTTTTCCGTCCTCACCTTCGAGAGAGCCTACAAAATTATAGACACCTTGTTCAACGCAAGTAACGGTGATGGAGCCAACCGCTTCGTCTGCCGTCAAGACGGAGTCGTTTTCGGATGCCCAATAGCCTGCCCAATAAACATCGTAAGTACCGACAATGGAAGTTTGAGACGGAGCTTCGTCATAGCAAGAGAAATAAACTTCGGGGAAGTAGTCGGTTGCGTCATCTGCATAGATATCAAAATCCCAGTAACCATCCACGTAGTAAGCATCTGCATAAGCCAAGCCCTTAATCTCTACATCGCCTGATGGTGTAGGAGGAGTGGGAGTATCGCCATCTAACGAAACCTCGATAGCGGTGATACGCGCTTGCGAGCCCAATGTCTCTGACCAAGAGGTTTTATTAGGGGTATAGGAAGTTGATAAACCGCCATCCTTATCATCTGCGAACGTAAATTTGATTTTGGTGATGGTAGAGGTAGCAGAAATCGTGAGTTTACCACCGATATAAACACGTAATTGGTCGGGGTTCTCATATTTTTTTGTCTCTGAGTTGTACGCTCTATGTCCAAAACCCTTATCCGTAGAAACGGTTACTCCGTCTCTCGTAGCAGATACGGAACCTCCGGAACCTTCCGTTCCTTGATCCACAAAATCAGCAGGAGCAAAGATGACGGTTGCTGCCATCGGGGCTTTGTGAAGAGCCTTTTGTTTTTGCAAGAGTGCCACACTAGGGGTTTTAGGAGCCTTCAGTTGTTTCAAGACTACCGGAGCGGCATTTAGACCTAATACCATCGTCAATGCCATCAAGAAAGATAAAATCTTTTTCATTAAAAAAACCTTTTAATTGTTAATAATTTGATTTCCCTTACGCGTGTACGTGCGTACGCGAATATATAAGGAGTTGTGAAAGAGGGCTCAACCAAGAGCCCTCTTCCTATTCGAGCTTATTGTAAATAAGTCTTCCCGTTCATTATCACAACGCCGCGGTAGTTAGCATCTACCGGTAAGCCAAGGATATTGAAACGTTGGTTAGGCATAGCCTTGAGTTGATCAAGACCGGTACCCGTGCCTTCGTAAGCGCAGTATACTTGGTCGTTACCCATGCCGTACATCTTCAAGTAGATGGTGTACTTACCATCGGCGGTAACCTCGTATACGTGATCCTCATTGATGGTGAGGTTCGGTGTAGAAGCCTCGTCAATGTTGTCCACCGTCCAAGCGGCTTCGTTAGCAAAGTCGTAGAGTTGGAAGGTAGCACCGGCAGTCAAGTCGGCTACAGTCACGTACTCCAAGAACTCGGTTTGTCCTTCGTTCTTCTGACCCTTGATGGTGCTTCCATTGCTAAGGATGATACCGAAGCCTTCGTCAGCAGGTTGCGGATTCTTGAAGTCACCGGTCATGATGACATAACCTTGTGCAAAGGTTACGGTAACATCATTAGGCGTATAAACGGTGAAGCAGATATTATCATCCACATCCGTGTATAAGCCTTCTACTGCTACGGTCGGGCTTAGGTTGTAATAGCCCCAAGCGTGTTCCCAAGTTCCGTCAGTTACTTTGAGTTGATACTCACCGGCGGCTAACATCGGGAAGGTATGAGTGTAATCAACCATCTCAATGGCGTCTGCCTGCCAAGCTTTCTCTTCGCCTACCAAAGCAGCGTTACCGGTTACGTAGAACTTATGTTCTACAGGCTCCTCTAACTTAACTACATACAGTTCATCGGCTCCGTAAATCAGCTTCAGATAGAATTGATAGTAAGCGTCTTCCGTTACTCTCAACGTATCAGACTCACCTACCGGCTTCAATCCTTCATAACCCTTAACGGCTACCTTGAAGGTTACCTTAGCACACGTATCAAACAGTACGATCTCATCGTCTACCTTCAACTCAAGACTGTCGATCCAGTATTCCGTATACTCCT
>CALCGR010000049.1 GCA_937901025.1 uncultured Bacteroidales bacterium | reverse complement strand
GCCGTTGGCCAATATGGTGATTTCATAGAACACTATTCGCAAATTGTGACGAAAAAGCAAAAGAAGAGTAATACAGAAACAGACTATCCTCGCCAGCAGATAATCTTTGGTGCTCCGGGTACCGGTAAGTCATTCGGTATTGACCAAGTTACGGGAGAAGAAGATGTGATTCGTATTACTTTCCATCCTGATACCGATTACTCAACTTTTGTAGGAGCGTATAAGCCGACCATGGTTGAAAGAGCCGTTATGACTACAATTGGCACGAAACGAGTGCAAGTAGAGGATCAAAAAGGAGAGCTGGTTAGTGAGAGTCAAATAGAATACAGGTATGTCCCACAGGCCTTCCTAAAAGCCTATATCCGTGCTTGGCAAAAATGCGCAGAGAACCCAAAGAATCCACAAAAGCAATTCTTGATAATAGAGGAGATTAACCGCGGTAATTGTGCCCAAATCTTTGGTGATATTTTCCAACTATTGGATCGTAATGAAGAAGGATTGTCAACATATGATATTGAGCCTGATAAAGATATCCAAAAATATATCGAAAGTTGCAACCTGAACATTAAGGAGATATACAATAATGCACAGACAGAAGATATTTCAGATAAATTGAATCGTGGTGAATTAATGTGTCTGCCCTCTAACCTCTATATCTGGGCCACAATGAACACCTCCGATCAAAGTCTATTCCCAATCGATAGCGCATTCAAGCGTCGTTGGGAATGGAAATATATTCCAATTAACACGAGAAAAGAGAATTGGGCCATCGCGGTCAACGGCATTAGCTACTCATGGAGTTCGTTCTTGGAGAACATTAATGAACAAATTGGAGAAACAACTAATAGCGAAGATAAGAAGCTTGGCTTCTATTTCTGCAAAGCTACAGACGGCACGATCAGTGCAGACCGCTTCGTTAGCAAGGTTCTATTCTACATCTACAACGATGTGTTCAAAGACTATGGCTTTGATAAAGCCTTCTTCAAAGATAACACTAAGGTTATGACCTTCCAATCCTACTATAACGAAGACGGCTCTATTAACGAACAACAAGTAGCCCTCTTCTTGGAGAACTTAAACGTTGAGAAGGCTGAAGCGGCACCCGAAGGAATAGTCGATGATGAGCCCGAGCTAAGTGGTACGGAACTCAGCAAAATGCAACAAGCTCGCAAGAATTTCTGGCAAGAGTTCTTGACTTATGCTAACGCTAATAACGCTGAATATAGAGAATGTTTCGGCGGACGGAAAACGCCCTCCACGGATAAATGGTTTAACTTCTATCTCGGGTTGCGAAAGAGTCACCTAATCGTTGAGCAGACGCGCAGCCGTAATGAACTGATGATCGGTCTGTATGGTGAGCGGAGCAAGGATGATTTCTATGCGTTAGAGCCGCACAAAAAAGAGATTGAGAACGAGCTCAACATCAAGTTTGATTGGAGAGAAATGCCGACTAAGAAATCCACGTACATTGTTGAAGTAACGCCCAATATTGCCTTTGATGATGCATCAAAGCAGCAAGAATACTTTGATTTCATTATTGATAGACTATTGCGGATGAGAACCGCCTTCTTAAAATACCTTACTAAGTGAAACTAATTGTCGAAGAACATCAGTACGACGCGCCACTTGTTGAAAAGGTCTTAGACGGCATCACCAAACTACGGGGTGTTAATGGTAAGATAAGCGTTAACTACGTTGGATACTATTTTAATCCTACGCTCGATGACTGCGTCTTCATCTTACCAAAAGTATTACTGGAAGATGTCAACGGGGAAGAACTGGTCTTCGGGAAATACCATCCAGAGGACCTCATCGACTTAGAAAAGCAAACTTTACTTGAGCCAGTCGAGCACGATTTTATCTACGAGCTATCCGTTTGGATTTATAGAGCACTCGTGGTCTATCGCGATACGACCGATACCCACGCCGTACTACAACAACAAGTACAGCAGATGGCTAAGGGCCGTATACAACAATGCAACACGTTCCTCGACATTTTGCTCGCTATCCAAAAGTTCAATAAGGAGAACCAAGATTTCTTCTTCTTTATTTTGAAGAACTTGCACTCTGGCTTTAACAAGATCAATTGGACTCGCACAATCTCCAAGTCTACGGCCATCGTTCACAATGGAACACCTATTTATATCGACCCTGTCAATAAGAAGCGGCAAATAAACTTTGATGAGGAACTACTCATTATCTATTTCTCTATCCTCAACTATATGCATGAGAAATATGGGTTCCCAGTCAAAATTAACTTTGCGTTCCCCTTAATAACCGGTAGCCGTTTTGAACAATATATCAAGGGCTTTGGGTGCACTCGTCTCCATCAAATTAAGTATAAGTATTTCTCGGATAAGGCACTCTACTTATGGGACCTTTGCTATGCGTTCTTTGATAGAAGCAAACGAATTAATATTGAAGTCAACGATCAAGAGTATCTGCTCGTTAAGAGCTTTAACAACGTCTTTGAGGCTATCATAGATGAACTGGTTGGTGATAAGATTACGGATAAGAAACTCCTCCAGATGAAGGAGCAGCCCGATGGGAAACTGGTTGACCACCTCTATCGCTACTATGACCTAACGAGCAACGAGGACGATAAACCTATCTATTATATTGGTGATAGTAAATATTATAAGCAAGGCAATATCTTGCAAGGCACATCCATCTATAAACAATACACCTACGCTCGTAATGTTATCCAATGGAATATGGATTTGTTTAATGATGGCACCGCTGACGAGCAAGAAGGACAAGTAAAACTGCGAGACGATATAACAGAAGGTTACAATATAACGCCAAACTTCTTTATTTCTGCTCAACAGAACACGTTGGATGCTAATGAAACTATTGACCGAGTAGGTGATAAACAAGCCATTCATCGCTCTCGACAATTCGATAATCGTCTCTTTGATAGGGACACCTTCCTCTTGGTTCACTATAATGTAAACTTCTTATTCGTAGTGGCATTATATGGTCGGGATAATAGCAGTGAAAAAGCGGCTTGGAAGAACAAAATTAGAGGTGTGTTTAGAAAAGCCATTCGTGATGAGCTGAAAGATAAGTTTAACTTCTATGCAATGGCACCAAAAGCCGGGACTAATGATCGTGAATATATCCAAGCGCACTTCCAAGATATCTTAGGAAAGGTATTTACGCCTTATAAGAATCCGCATATCTATTCGTTAGCCTTGGATAGTGATGCGCAATTTAAGATACAGAATGATGCCTTGATAGAGCAATTACGAGAAGCCTTTGAGGTTAAGCCTTGCGAACTTGGGCAAGACCCAACCGAGGTTCTAGAAAGTAGTTCATCTGCACTTACTGCTTCTCAAGCGGAGAAGAATATACTTACCGGATTGATTCGCAAGTCAGATAGGGATTATACCATCTTTGCAGAGCATCGTGCAACGAACTACAATATGGAGCGTATCCCATCTATCAATGTTTTGGATATTCACTATTTCTTACCTATGGTTGCGGGGGCTATCGATGGATTCTATGAAGTTAAACAAGTTTCCTTCAAAACTTCAGCCAGCGGAACACCTTATCTGCATTTGATGTTAGGAGCCTTTACTCCTCTAGGAGTTACCCAAGTGCCTATTTATAAAACCAAAATGCAACCCGGTGAACTGATTTCGCAAGAGACGATGGTAAAATTGTATAATGAGTAACTAATCCCCCTTGCCCTGCCCACACCAACATATTGATTGCCCGTGTCCGAAAGACTGCCCGAATCATGGGCACTGTTGCGCCTGCGTGGCGAACCATAGAGGGAAAGAGAAATTACCATATTGCTTGAGAAAAAGAAATAACCCCTCACCCCATCAAATAAACATTAGCCCTATGCCTCCATCAAAGAACACTCCCTGGAATACTGACCGTCACCTAAAACATTGGTTACCCTTTGAGATAAGCAAACTTGAACGTATGTTCCGCGATGGCGAAGACTATGCAACGATAGCACAGGCGCTTCGCCGTACCGAGAACGCCATCTATGGCCGACTAAAGGAAATGAACCTTATTTATTGGGACAAAGAAACCATGAGTTATAAAAGAAATAGTTAATGCCTTGCCCTCATAACCATATAAATAACAAAAGCAACCATGAAACTAGAAGATTACGGAAAAATTGAGTGTCTTTACGGACCACCGCCGGTATATTTCGACTTGGATGTTGAAGCTATGCCGCTATGCTCGCACCTCAAAGCGAAACTGGCCAAAGGCGGCGAGTATCATCGACGGGTGCAACGCCTAATAAAAAATCCTTCCTATACATTCAAGGCTATTCGTCGGCAACTCCATATCTACAAAGACGGAAAGAAAGTTCTCATCCTTACTGGGAAGGCGGGGATTAAGAAAGTAGGGGAGTAGAGGAGTAGAGGAGTAGAGGAGTAGAGGTGTAGGGCATGCTTGGGGTCAAAAATGAAAAAGTTGCATTTTTTCGCTTTTTTATTTTGTCATATCAAAAAAAAGTTGTACCTTTGCAGCCGAAATTAAAAATCTTCAAACTCGGAAGTAAAAAGTCTTCAAACTTGGAAGTAAAAAGTCTTCTTAATAGGAAATATGATGGAATATAAAAAACGTATCGTAGATGAATTATTAGAACTACAGTTAGAAGCGGCAGGGATAGTGCTGATAGAAGGTCCAAAGTGGTGTGGCAAGACCACTACAGCCTTACAACAAGCAAAGAGCGTCGTGTATATGGATGACCCCATACATAAAAATGAATATTTACGTTTGGCAGAAACGGACATATATCGGTTATTGGATGGGGCTACACCTCGTCTAATTGATGAATGGCAAAAAGCATTATCTATTTGGGATGCATGTCGATTTGTTGTAGATCGCAGAAGTGAAGAGGGACAATTCCTATTAACGGGCAGTACACAACCGGTAAATCAATCGCAGTTAGGACACACAGGAACCGGTCGGGTCGCTTGGGTTCGTATGCGTCCTATGTCACTATACGAATCCGGAGAAAGCAATGGCACTTTATCATTAAAACAACTTTTCGACCAAAAATTCCAATCGGTAGAATCGACGAATTTCAGTTTGGAAGAATTATGCTATCTCGTTTGTAGAGGGGGGTGGCCTAAATGTATAGGGAAATCGCCAAGAGCCGCCTTGCAACAAGCATATAATTATGTAGATGCCGTAGCTACGAGAGAAATAACGGAAGTGGATGCTGTTGAACGTAGTGAGGTAAATACCAGAAAACTATTACGCAGTTATGCACGTCATCAAGCAACTCAAGCTACCATCGCTTCAATAGCGGCAGACCTAAGTGCAAATGAGGATAAGCCTTTAAGCGATAAAACCATTATGTCTTATCTAAATGCCTTGCGCAAAGTTTTTGTAATTGAAGATATGCCGGCTTGGAATCCTAATTTGCGCAGCAAGGCCGCCATTCGAACTACTGATACAAGGTATTTCATAGATCCTAGTATTGCAACGGCAGCCTTAGGGCTCGGTCCTAAAGATTTGTTGAATGACTTAAATACCTTGGGCATGCTATTTGAAACGATGGCTGTGCGAGATTTGCGTATCTATGCCGAAGCCATAGATGGAAATGTTTTTCACTATCGGGATAATAATGGATTGGAATGTGATAGTGTCTTGCATTTGCGCAATGGTCAATATGGTCTGATAGAAATTAAACTTGGAGGTGAAACATGGATAGAAGAAGGCGCAAAGAATCTATGTTTATTAGCTTCAAAATTAGATACGACTAAAATGAAAGCACCATCGTTCATGATGGTCTTGACCGGAGTAGGTCAATATGCCTATCGTCGTGAAGATGGCGTTTATGTCGTTCCTATCGGCTGCCTGAAGCCATAATCCCCTGCCCAAAACAACACACACTACCCATCCGTGAGGAGCGGTAGTGTTTTTTTTTGCATCCACGGGGCTCATTTTATGCATCCACGGGGCTCATTTTATGCATCCACGG
>CALCGR010000048.1 GCA_937901025.1 uncultured Bacteroidales bacterium | reverse complement strand
ACCGGGGGTTCGAATCCCTCACTTTCCGCAAAAAAGTAAATTAGGGAACCCGATTGGGCTCCCTAATTTGCTTTTTAGAGAAGGCCAGGGCCTTCTCAACCCCCGGACGGGAGTTCTTAGCCACAAGGGCACGATTATTTCTTATCTCTCTGCTGAATCGAGGATGATGGTTACCGGACCGTCGTTGATGAAATCAATCTTCATATCTGCGCCAAAGCGACCGGTCTCAATGTGCAAGCCGTACTGTTGGCGCAACACTTCATTGAAATAATCGTAGAGAGGCTCTGCCACTTCCGGTCGCGCTGCCTGAATGAACGAAGGGCGATTGCCGTGGCGGCAGTCGGCATAGAGGGTAAACTGCGAGATGGAGAGTATCTGTCCACCTATTTCGTTGAGCGATAGGTTCATCTTGCCTTCTGCGTCTTCAAAGATACGCATCTGCGCCACTTTCTTGGCGAGATAATCCGCTTCTGCTTGTGTGTCGCCATCGGTGACTCCTACCAACAAGAGAAAGCCTTTGCCAATCCGTCCAACGACTTGGTCTTCTATTCTTACCTCCGCTTGGGAGGTTCGTTGTACTATTACGCGCATTATTACCGAATAAAGTTCGTTTGTTGCTTGGGTTCTTTGGTGGGACGCTGCTCTTTTTGCAAACTGCGCAAAGTCCATGCCATATTATGAGCGAGGGTGCGCATGGTTTGCAAACCTTCGGCATCGTCTTCCACCTCACCCGGTATTTGTCCATAGACCATGTTCCAATACTGCGAACTAACGACCGGCATATTGTATATTTGGAAATACTTGTTCAGTCGGTCAAAAGCGGCACTAGCACCACCGCGACGGCAAACAACTACCGATGCGGCAGGCTTATATTCGAGCAAGGGTTTGCAAGACATGAACACGCGATCCAACAGTGAGCAGATAGCGCCTGTAGGACCGGCATAGTAAACGGGACTACCAACAATCAAACCATCGGCTGTTTCTAAGGCTTCCCTGACGCGTTCGTAGCACGCGCCACCGATGGCGCAAGGCTCGCATCCGCGACAAGCGCCGCAACCGATACAGTCCGCTTGAGGTTCGTAATCAATACCGATGATTTGGGTATCGATGTGTTCTTCTTGTAGTGTCTTCGCCACTTCTTGTAAGGCGCGATAAGTATTCCCCTGCTTGGGACTACCATTGAGTAATAAAACTTTCATGTTATTGATTATTTGATAAGTTGCTTTGTTTACTGCATTTGATTATATCCCCTGCTTCCAAGTTTGGTTTAGGATAGCCTTGGGTAGCGGCATGGTACATGGCATTGACCATCTCCGGCATAGAGCAGATACTGCGTAAGAGACGGAGAAGCGGATAGAGTACCAATACAGCCTTCTGCGCCTTCACTTGGTGATTGTTTTGACCTTTATACGGGCGCATAAACATCGGTCGCCAACCGTAAGCATGGGCAAACCCTATAGTTTGTGTCTCGCGTTCAGTGGAAGACTTGACTTGCTGCCACGCTAATCGTCCATTATTACTCGTTCCCGCACCGGACAGGTAGATATAAGTCATCTTCTCCTTATGGGGCAAGATAGAGGCAAAATGTACGGGGATATCATGGCTAATCACCCGATAGATATCTGCCGGTGTTCCCACCGAAGTGATGCCTGCAATAAAGAAACATACATCGTAGCCGACCAATTGTGGGTCGTCGGCTTTTAATGTCAATAAATCAGGAACGATATATTCCTTTAACTTTGGGTGTGTATGTCCGCACGGGCGACGCCCTACGGAGAGTATCTGTTCGATACGCTGATCATCTAACATGGCGAGTAAAACGCCTTCGCCTACATATCCGGTAGCACCGGTTAAGATTACTTTCATATTAGTTCTTTTCGTTCTTCTTCGCTGAAATGTTCAATGGCATAGCGGAGCATGGTGCGAGGCATGGTGGTGCAACGGGGCAGAAGCCAATCTTTCAGCCGTTGTTTATCGTGTTTTCCTGTCTCTCGTAGCAACCACCCAACGGCCTTTTGTAATAGGTCATGCAATGGTTGAGGCTTCTGTAAGAAAATGTCTGCAATGGCGAACGTATCGTCTAATTGTCCGGCACGACAGAAAGCCATGGTCGAAACTATCCCGATGCGTTGTTCCCAAATGGTCTTGCCATCACAGGCTAAATCATATAGCAATGTGCGGTCTTTGTCCATCAGCCAATTTCCCAATATCTCATAGCAAGACAAATCGACCAAGTCCCAATTATTGATTGCTTTTGTATGGGAGAGATAGAAGTCCACACATTGTTGTTGTAAAGCGGGATTCTTCTTTGCATGCTTGAATATCTGCACCA
>CALCGR010000047.1 GCA_937901025.1 uncultured Bacteroidales bacterium | reverse complement strand
ATCCTACCCGTTTCCAACACCCCGTAGCAGGTACCTATAAGAAAGAGCGTATCCTTGCCGGTAAACCCTACTTCAGCGTAGCTTCCGGTGGTGGTACGGGTCGTACCTTGCACCCCGATAATATGGCTGCCGGTCCTGCTTCTTACGGAATGACCGACACCATGGGCCGTATGCACAGCGATGCTCAGTTTGCAGGTTCGTCTTCCGTTCCGGCACACGTTGAGATGATGGGCTTCCTCGGTATCGGTAATAACCCGATGGTAGGTTGCACCGTTGCTTGCGCCGTAAATGTAGCGTTGGCTCTGAACAAGTAATTTTGATTACTTATATAAAAACAAAAGCGGTTCTTGCGGACCGCTTTTGTTTGTTTGTATAGCATCTTATTGTTTCCGTAATAAGGCATCGGGCTGTTGCAAAACGAATTTGGCGGAGTAATATGCCTCCCCGTCTATTCCTTCCAGCTGCTGATTGATGACGTTCTGCCTCACGATCTCGTTGCCCTCAGACCATTGCCTTCCTTGTCCCATTCGGTATAGGGCGTGTCCGGTATAGACCTTGCAAGAAGCGGGAATCGTGTCCGCCCACCATCGCGCTAAGGTAGCATAATCGGTGGTCGCCGTTGCCTCAATGGGCCAATAGAGTTGCGGGGTTACATAGTCTATCCACCCTTCCTTAGCCCATAGCACGATATCCGCAAATAACTGCTCATAGTTCGTTTGGTAGATGCCGAAAGGCGAGATGCCGAACTGCACGTGAGACCGTATCTCGCGAATCGTTTGACTGACCGCTTGTATCGTCCGATTCACGTTATCCCTCCGCCAATCGTTGATATCTTCAAACCCGCGGGGCTGTTGCTTGAACTGTTTGGCGTCCGGTAAGGTCTTACCCTTGATGGGGTAGGGATAGAAATAGTCGTCCATGTGAATACCGTCCACCTCGTACCTTGTCACGATGTCCTTCACTACGTTGCAAAGCCATTCACGCGTAGCCTCTTGTCCGGGATCGAAATACCACTGCGTTCCGTATTGCCAAAACCATTCGGGATGCAGTCGCATCGGATGATTCTTATCTAAATCGGCTGTTTGGATAGTCCCGATATTCACGCGATAGGGATTAATCCACGCATGCAGACTCATCTGCCGTTGGTGCGCTTGCTCAATGGCTACTGCTAACGGGTCCCAAGCCTCCGCTTTCCCCCAGTCACCTTGTTGACCGGTAAGCCACTGACTGACGGGCTCTAACGAAGAGAGATAAAACGCGTCAGCGGTCGGCCTTACTTGAAAAAAGAGGGTGTTGATACCTACTGCGGACAGGCTGTCAATGAGGTTGATGAGGTCTTGTTTCTGCTGCTCCGGCTTGCCGAGGGTATTTGCCCTAGGCCAATCGATATTCGCTACCGTCGCTATCCATGTGGCTTTGACGCGCTCACCGGCGGTAACACTCATTACCATCAAACAAAACAATAGCAGACTATATTTTCTCAATGATACCATGGTTAACGTAGAAGATCGAAGCCTGATTATTGGGACGCAGCAGTTCGGTCAAGTGCTGACGGTCGGTATCGGTGATGAAGATCTGACCAAACCGGTCGCTGTTTACCATCCGAATGATGCGCTGTACCCGTTCGCTATCGAGTTTGTCAAAGATATCGTCTAAGAGTAAGATAGGCTTGCCTAAATGAATGGCTTGCGCCAGTTTCATGGCCAGCAGGAACGTCTTTTGTTGTCCTTGACTGCCCACCCGTTTCAGCGGATACCCGTCGAGTAACATCTCCAGTTCGTCCTTGTGTATGCCCTGACTGGTCCAACCTAAGATGAGGTCTCTCGCGCGGGTCTGACGATAAGCGGTAATAAGATCGCGATTCTGCAGCTGACTGATGTACCTGAGACTCACGTTCTCTTGCCCGTCGCTGAGTTCATTGTATAAGTCTTGAAAAATAGGAACAAACTGCTCGATAAAACGTGTCCGCTCCTCGTAAATCACTTGTGCCAGCGGTGCCATCTGCACTTCCAATACCTCCAATACATCTTCCCCCATTTTCCCTACACCTCTACTCCTCTCCTCCTCTACACCCATCTCTTTGAGTACTATGTTGCGTTGCTTAAGCAGGGCATTGTACTTGGTCAGGCTCTCTAAATAGGTCTTGTTGTACTGCGCAATGACGACATCCATGAATCGGCGTCTTTCGTCGCTGCCTTCGGCAATGAGTTCGTTGTCTTCGGGACTAATCATCACCAGCGGGATTAGACCGATGTGGTCCAGCAGGCGCTTATAATCCTTGGTCCCCCGCCGAAACTGTTTCTTCACCCCTCTCTTTAACCCACACGTAATCTCCTCATTAGCCCTTTGGACGCTTTCTCCTTCTTCCTCATTCCTTATTCCTTTTTCCTCATACTCTCCCTTCACCATCGCCAAATCCTCGTTATGCATAATCGCTTGACTATCCACCGTTGAGAAGGCGGACTT
This sequence comes from uncultured Bacteroidales bacterium, assembly GCA_937901025.1. Lineage (GTDB taxonomy): Bacteria > Bacteroidota > Bacteroidia > Bacteroidales > Paludibacteraceae > Colicola. Next base: position 1,502 of record CALCGR010000047.1, on the reverse strand, counting down.
GGTAAACGAGAGTAGGTAGATGGCGTCCAACAAGTTGGTCTTGCCTTGACCATTGAGTCCGACAAAACAGTTCAGTTTATCCGAGAACGTCAATGCCGCGTCGCGGATATTCTTGTAGTTTAATATGTTTAATTCCCGTAAAATCATAAAAATCGTTGCAAAATTACAACTTTTTTTTCATATATGCAAAAAAAAGTGTATCTTTGCAAAAATTTTTAGGTTATGGCAAAAATTTTAGTCGTTGATGACGAGCGGGCTATCCGCAATACCCTTAAGGAGATTTTAGAGTTTGAAGGTCACGAAGTTCATTTGGCCGAGAATGGTCAACAAGGTGTGGACAAAGCCCTCGCCGAGGACTTCGATCTCATTTACTCGGACGTTAAGATGCCCGAGATGGACGGACTCGACCTTCTGGCGGCAGTGCATGACAAGGTCAAAGCCCCCATCGTACTTATCTCCGGTCACGGAAACATCGAAACTGCCGTGGAAGCCATCAAGAAAGGGGCCTGGGATTTTATTGAAAAACCGCTCGATCTCAATCGTCTCCTGGTCACGACGAAGAATGCGCTTGAACGCCAATCCTTAACCGAAGAACTCGGTCAAACGAAGCAGCAAGTGCAAACGCTTCGAAAGAAAGTCATGGACCATAACCAAATGATAGGAGACTCTCCGGCTTGCGCACGCGTACGCGAGTTAATAAATAAGGTAGCACCTACCGATGCTCGTGTGCTCATCACCGGTGATAACGGTACCGGTAAGGAGATTGTGGCGCGCCTCATTCACGAACAAAGTAACCGTAAGGACAAACCGATGGTCGAGGTCAACTGTGCCGCTATCCCCTCCGAACTCATCGAGAGCGAACTCTTCGGACATATGAAAGGTTCGTTTACCGGTGCGGTCAAGGATAGGGCAGGGAAGTTCGAACAAGCGGAAGGCGGTACACTTTTTCTCGATGAAATCGGTGATCTCAGCCTCGCGGCGCAAGCGAAAGTGCTGCGTGCACTTCAAGAAAACGAGATTACTCGTGTCGGGGCGGATAAGACGATTAAAGTCGATGTGCGCGTACTCGCGGCCACGAATAAGAACCTGCCTAAGGAGATTGAGGAGGGACGTTTCCGTGAGGACCTTTATCATCGTCTCAATGTCATCCCTGTTCACGTACCCTCGCTCGATGAACGGAAGGAGGATATCCCTGCTTTGGTAGCGTATTTCGCTCAGCAGGTCTGCGACGAACAGCGTATTGCAGTCAAGACGTTTGCTCAGGACGCGATAGCACTCTTACAAGCGCGTTCCTGGCGCGGAAACATTCGCGAACTGAGGAACGTGGTAGAGCGACTTATTATCCTCTCCGGTAGCCTCATTACCAAGGAAGACGTCGAGAGTTTCTGCTAAATTGACTGTTTTTTACTAAAATTTGCAAATAAATTTGCATAATTGCAAAAAAATCCGTACCTTTGCACCGACAATTAAGGTCTATAACTTTTTTGGGGTGTAAAGGACAC
>CALCGR010000046.1 GCA_937901025.1 uncultured Bacteroidales bacterium | reverse complement strand
AAGCGTGCAAAAGTACACTTTTTTTTTGATATATGCAAATTTTTTTGTATTTTTGTACGCTTTTTCAAGAAATTATGCAATTTAAGGCTATCATAGGACAAGAAGATATCAAAGGACAGCTCACCAAAGCCGTTCGGGAAGGACGCATCCCGCATGCCCAATTATTCACGGGTCCGAGCGGGGTCGGGAAGTTGCAATTAGCCATTGCCTATGCCCAATACCTGGCTTGCCCCAACCGTACGGACACCGACTCCTGCGGCACCTGTCCCTCCTGCTTGCAATACCGGAAACTGCAACACCCCGACCTGCATTTTGCTTACCCGATCGTCAAAGACGACCGCGGGGACACTTGTGCGGACTTTGCTCAGCAATGGCAAACCATCCTCTTGGAGCAACCCTACTTCGACTTGGACGACTGGTACAAGGCCCTAGGGGTAGAGTCTAAACAAGGGATGATCTACGAGAAAGAGAGTAGCGAGATCCTGCGCCAACTCAGCCTCAAAGCGTTTGCAGACGGGTTTAAGACAATGATCATCTGGCAGCCGGAAAAGATGAATACCGTCTGCGCCAATAAACTGCTCAAACTCCTGGAGGAGCCGCCCGAAAAGACGAACTTCATCCTCGTGAGCGAACACCCGGAGCAGTTGCTCACCACCATCCTCAGTCGGGTACAACAGGTGTATATCCCGCGGTTGAGCAATGAACTGATGACCGAGCGTTTTGGGGCAGACATTGCCCATATTGCCAATGGCAGTTACCTGACGGCCCTCAAGCTCGTAGAGAGTGAGAGCGAACGCGAGACGTATTTTGACCAGTTTGTCGCGCTCATGCGCAACGCGTGGCTCGTAGGACATAAAAAGAACTACGATGCCCTGCAGAGTCTTAAGAAATGGAGCCTCGAGATAGCCGACAGTAAGGTCGGGCGCGAACGCCAAAAAGCGTTCTTGCAATATGCCCAACAACAGTTGCGCGAAAACTATATCGCCAACCTGCAGCAACCTGACCTCAACTACCAAACCGCCAAAGAACAGGATTTCTCGAAGAACTTCGCCCCGTTTATTCATGACGGGAACGTAGAGAAACTAATGGACGAACTGCAGAAAGCCGAGGTACAGATCGGTCAGAACGGGAATGCGAAGATCATCTTCTTTGACCTCTGTTTGCAGTTTATTGTACTGATAAAAAAATAAAACTATGATAAAGGAAAAGTTTAATTCGAAACATATGCTTCCGGTAGTGGACTGGTTATGCGACCTGCCGGAAACACAAAAAGCCACCGACCTGGTGGAGGTGCAGTTTAAGAATACCCGTAAGGGTTTTTACCGCAACACCAATAACCTACCCTTGGAAAAAGGTTCGGTCATCGTCGTTGCTGCCAACCCCGGATACGACATCGGCGAGGTGACCCTGACGGGCCAACTCGTGTTGCTGCAAGTCAAGAAGAACCATATCGACTTCGATCGTTACGAGGTGCGCGATATCCTGCGTTTTGCCACGCAAGAGGACCTCGACAAAGCCGCTATCGCTCACGCTAAAGAGCACGAGACCATGATTAAGGCCCGTCAACTGGCCAAGTCCTTAGGCCTCGAGATGAAAGTAGGGGACGTGGAGTATCAAGGCGATGGCGGAAAAGCCATCTTCTACTATATCGCCGACGGCCGTGTGGACTTCCGTCAACTCATCAAGGTCTATGCCGAGACCTTCCGTGTACGTATCGAGATGAAGCAGATCGGGGCGCGCCAAGAGGCAGGACGTATCGGCGGTACCGGACCTTGTGGACGCGAACTGTGCTGCTCGACATGGATGACGAACTTCACGTCGGTAGGTACCGGGGCGGCGCGGTTGCAGAATATCGCACCCAATCCCCAAAAACTCGCCGGTCAGTGCGCGAAACTGAAATGTTGTCTGAACTACGAGGTTCCCACTTACGAGGAGGCGGTCGAAAAACTGCCGCAGCGTAATATCCCGCTGGAGACAAAGGACGGCACCTACTATTTCTTTGCGTCCGATCCGCTCAAACAGGAGGTCACCTACTCCACCGACCAACGCATACCGGCGAACCTGCAAGCCATCACCGCGCAGCGGGCAAAAGAGATCATCGAGATGAACAAACGCGGCGAGAAACCCGTTTCGCTCGAGGGCAAAGCCACCACCGTACAGGTACAAGAAATCGGCTACTACCACAACGTGGTCGGACAAGACGATGTCACCCGGTTCGACAAGAAGAGGAATAAGGATAAAGGAATGAGGAATAAGGAAGAAAGACAAAGGAATGAAAAGAATTTTCATCATCATCGCCATTAGCGGATTGCTGTGGGGTTGCCGCAGCAATGCCACCTACGCCGATTTCCAATCCGTTCCGCTCTTTCAATGGGAGATGGATTCGGTCGCTACGTTTACCTATGAGGCGCAGCAGCGTTATGACGGGCGTATCCTTATCAATGTTCGGCATACCGACAACTACCCCTACCAAAACATGTGGCTGTTTGTAGGGGTTAATGCACCGGATACGAGTTATGTCGATTCCATCGAGTTTTATCTGGCGGATAACCGCGGTAAGTGGCTCGGCAAAGGACGCAACGGATTCATCGACATGCCGGTGCTCTATGAGCAACACTTTGCCTTTGACAGCGCCGGCGTCTATACCTTCACTTTGCAACACGGTATGCGGGAACAGGCTCTGCGGGGGATTAGCGATATAGGAGTAACGATTGTGAACAATGGGCAAGAATAAACTCAAAAAATTTGCGGAGATGGAGACGTTTGACAACGTCTTCCAATGCGGCATCCACGATATCACCGCCGATAACCCCATTGCCCAAATGGCGGGGCATTGGAACGAACAGGTCTTCCATAACCATCAGCCTATCGTACTCGAACTGGGCTGCGGTCGCGGCGAATATACGGTCGGTATGGCGCAGCGATATGCGGATAAGAACTTTATCGGTATTGACATCAAAGGGGCGCGTATGTGGGCGGGGGCCAAACAAGCCGTACAAGGGGGAATAAACAATGCCGCTTTCCTTCGCACGAACATCGAATCGATTACGCATTTCTTTGCTCCCGGCGAGGTGAGCGAGATATGGATTACCTTCCCCGACCCGCAGATGAAGAAAGCGACGAAGCGACTGACCTCCACGTATTTTATGGAGCGTTATGAGCAGATTATGCAACCCGGTGGACGCATCCATCTGAAGACCGACAGCCCCTTCCTCTATGCCTATACAGCGGAGATGTTGCGGCTGAACGAGTACAAGGTCCTTGCCGATACAGACGATCTATATGATCGTTCAGCGGAGCGGTCTTACAGCGAAGCGGTCATACAGCGAAGCGATCTTTTAGACGCCACCGCCTTGCAGACGCATTATGAGCAGCAGTGGCTCGACCGGGGAATGACGATTAAGTATCTTTGTTGGGAACTGGTGCCCCGCACGCCCAAACAAGAACCTACGATAGAAATAGAAAAAGACAGTTACCGTTCTTACGGCAGAAACTATGTATCCACAACAAATCATTGACGCCTTACAGCATGTTCGCTACCCGGGTACGGGTAAGAACCTCGTAGAATCGGGGATGTTAGAGGACGATATCCGCATTGCGGGTTTTACCGTCTCTTTCTCGCTTATCTTTGAGAAAGACACCGACCCGTTTATCAAGTCGGTCATCAAGGCGGCGGAGGTCGCCATCAAGACCTATGTCGATGAGAATGCACAAGTGATGATACATACGAAGATTAGGCGGATGGGCGGAGAGGCGGAGAGGCAGATAGGCAACCGGACACCCAACACCATACACCAAACGCCCCACATCATTGCCATTCATAGCGGCAAGGGGGGTGTGGGTAAATCGACGGTAGCGGCTAACCTGGCCATCGCCCTCGCGAAGATGGGCAAACGCGTCGGCCTGCTTGATGCGGATATCCACGGCCCGAGTATGCCTAAGATGTTCCATGTGGAGGATGCCCGACCGATATCGACGAATGTCAACGGACGCGACCTGATCGAACCTATCGAACAGTACGGCGTAAAGATGCTGAGCATCGGTTTCTTTGTTGACCCTCATTCCGCGGTCGTATGGCGAGGAGGGATGGCGAGCAATGCCATCAAGCAACTCATTGAGGATGCTAACTGGGGCGAACTTGATTATTTCCTCATCGATATGCCTCCCGGAACGAGCGATATCCACTTGACGCTCATTCAAACGATTCAACTCACGGGCGCAATCGTAGTCACTACCCCGCAACCGGTCGCACTCGTTGATGCCCGCAAGGGAGTGGATATGTTCCAAAACGAGAAGATCCATGTACCCGTCTTAGGGCTGATTGAGAACATGGCCTGGTTTACGCCGGCAGAACTGCCGAATAATAAATATTTCATCTTCGGTAAAGAGGGAGGTAAGGCCCTTGCCGAGGAACTCAATATCCCGCTCTTGGGTCAGGTTCCGCTCGTCCAATCCATTCGCGAAGCCGGGGACGAGGGTACGCCGATAGCCTTGCAAGAAAATAGTGTGTTTGAACCCATTGCAAAAAAATTATTATAGTTATGTATTTATTAGGTTATGACATTGGTAGTTCTTCCGTCAAGGCTTCTTTGGTGGATGTGACAACGGGTCAAACGGTGGCTTCATCGTTTTTTCCCAAACAGGAAGCGCCTATACACTCCAAAGAGAGTGGGTGGGCAGAACAAAACCCGCAGGATTGGTGGGTTTATCTAACTCAAGTAACAAAAGACATTCGCGTAAGCGACTATAAGGGTCAGATTGCAGCCATCGGTATCTCTTATCAGATGCATGGGCTTGTATGTATCGACCAAAACAAACAAGTGCTTCGTGATGCCATCATCTGGTGCGACTCTCGTGCCGTACCTTACGGCAAGAAAGCCGAAGAGGCTTTGGGAACGAGTTTTTGTTTAGGTCACATGCTCAATGCACCGGGGAACTTCACGGCAAGCAAACTGAGTTGGGTAAAAGAAAACGAACCCGAGTTGTTTGCTAAGATTTGGAAGATTATGCTCCCGGGCGATTATATCGCAATGCGTCTGACAGGAGAAGTAAACACTACGGTTAGCGGTTTGAGTGAAGGAATCTTCTGGGATTTTAAAAATAACTCTCTGGCTAAAGAGTTGATGGCTTACTACCATCTTCCCGATACACTGATACCCGACATTGTGCCTACGTTTGGTGTGCAAGGAAAAGTGAATAAAGAAGCGGCTCAACAACTCGGTATTGATGAAGGTATTCCGGTATGCTATCGCGCGGGCGACCAACCGAACAATGCCCTTTCGCTCAATGTACTCGAACCGGGTGAGATTGCTTCTACCGCCGGAACCTCGGGAGTGGTTTATGGGGTGATGGACCAAGTTGGCTCCGACCCGCAGTCGCGTGTTAATCTGTTTGCACACGTCAATCACACCGCAGCGGATCCTCGACTGGGTGTACTGCTCTGCATCAACGGAACGGGTATTCTCAACTCATGGTTGCACCATCAAGTGGCACCCGATTTGAGTTATGCCCAGATGAATGACGAAGCCGCTCAAGCTCCTATCGGTAGTGAAGGACTGGTTATTCTTCCTTTTGGTAACGGAGCGGAACGAATGTTAGCCAATAGGCAGACCGGTTGCTCGGTTCACGGGTTACAGTTTAATATCCATCAGCGTGCTCACTTACTGCGCGCAGCGCAAGAAGGAATCGTATTCTCGATGATGTATGGTATCGAGATTATGCAGCAGATGGGATTGAAGATCAAGACCATTCACGCCGGCAACGCTAATATGTTCTTGTCGCCTATTTTCCGCGAGACCTTAGCCGGTGTGAGCGGAGCGAATATCGAACTATATGAAACCGACGGCTCCGTAGGAGCTGCCAAGGGGGCCGGCATAGGTGCAGGCACTTATAAGAATGCCAAGGAAGCGTTCGCCACCCTCAAAAAAGTAATGACTATTGAACCCAAAGATGTCGCGTTATACCGCAAGGCATACGAACATTGGAAAGAACAATTAAATAAATCAACCCTTTAATTAACCCTTAAAATTTAACTATTATGGCAAAAGAGTATTTTTCTCAGATTGGGAAAATTCCGTTCGAAGGAGCGGAGAGTAAGAACGTTTTAGCTTTCCATTATTATGACCCTGAAAGAGTGGTTATGGGGAAGAAAATGAAAGACTGGTTACGTTTCGCTATGGCTTGGTGGCACACCCTTGGTCAAGCATCGGGTGACCAATTTGGCGGTCAAACCCGCAGTTACGAATGGGATAAGGCTGCTGATCCTATTCAACGTGCGAAAGACAAGATGGATGCCGGATTTGAGATTATGTCCAAACTCGGTATTGAATACTTCTGCTTCCACGATGTAGATCTTATCGAAGAACCCGCTACCATCGAAGAATACGAAGCTCGCATGAAGGCTATCACTGATTATGCCCTCGAAAAGATGCAAGGCACCAACATCAAACTCCTCTGGGGTACGGCGAATGTGTTCGGTCACAAACGTTATATGAACGGTGCTGCTACCAATCCTGATTTTGATGTAGTAGCTCGCGCTGCGGTACAAATCAAGAACGCTATTGATGCAACCATTAAGTTAGGTGGTTCTAACTACGTCTTCTGGGGTGGTCGCGAAGGATACATGTCTTTGCTTAACACGGACCAAAAACGCGAGAAAGAGCACTTGGCACAAATGCTCACTATCGCTCGTGACTATGCTCGCGCTAAAGGTTTCAAGGGTACGTTCCTTATCGAACCCAAACCCATGGAGCCCACCAAGCACCAATACGATGTGGATACTGAGACGGTTATCGGTTTCCTCAAAGCGCATAACCTCGACAAGGACTTCAAGGTTAATATCGAAGTCAACCACGCTACCTTAGCCGGTCATACGTTTGAACACGAACTGGCAGTGGCTGTGGATAACGGAATGTTGGGTTCGATTGACGCTAACCGCGGTGATGCACAAAACGGATGGGATACCGACCAATTCCCTATTGATAACTACGAACTCACCCAAGCTATGATGCAAATCATCCGCAACGGCGGTCTGGGCAATGGCGGTAGTAACTTCGATGCTAAACTACGTCGTAACTCTACCAATCCGGAGGATATCTTTATTGCTCACATCTCGGGTATGGACGCGATGGCTCGTGCTTTACTGAATGCTGCGGCTATCTTAGAACAGAGCGAGATTCCGGCTATGGTTAAGGCTCGTTACAGCAGCTTCGACGGTGGCAAAGGTAAGGACTTTGAAGAGGGCAAGATGACCCTCGAACAGGTGGTTGAATATGCCAAAGCGAAGGGTGAACCGGCTACCATCAGCGGTCAACAAGAGAAATATGAAACCATCGTCGCTCTCTATTGCAAATGAATAGGTTCTATTTATTCGGAATCGTATTAGTAGCTGTCATTGGCGGTTTGCTCTTTGGATACGATACGGCGGTTATCTCGGGCGCCGAGCAGGGACTACAATCGTTCTTTGCCGGAGCCACCGATTTTGACTACACCGATGCGTGGCACGGATTCACGTCCAGCAGTGCCCTCATCGGCTGTATCATTGGTGCTTTCTTATCGGGCATCATGGCGGGTCGGTTAGGACGTAAAAAAAGTCTGTTTATCGCCGGCATCTGTTTCTTTATCTCGGCTTGGGGGTCTTATGCCCCCGAGACGTGGATATTGGCCAAAGAGCCGTCACTGACGCTGCTCATCGTTTTCAACCTCTATCGTGTTTTGGGTGGTATCGGTGTAGGATTGGCTTCGGCTATCTGCCCGATGTATATCGCTGAGATCGCTCCCGCTTCGCGGCGCGGAGCTCTCGTTAGTTGGAACCAGTTTGCGATTATCTTCGGTCAGTTGGTGGTATATTTTGTGAACTACCTCATTATCCAAGCCCACATTAACGATCCTGCTATCCAAGAGTGGACGCAACAAATAGGTTGGCGTGTGATGTTCGGTAGCGAATGTGTTCCTGCCGGATTATTTGCATTGCTTATCCTTCTTGTTCCCGAGTCGCCTCGTTACCTCGTTCTTTCCGGACGCGATAAAGAAGCGCTTCAAGTGCTCGCCCGTATCAATGGCGAACAGAGAGCTGCCGAGATTGTGGAAGAGATTCGACAAACGGCGATAGAGAAACGTGAACCCTTATTCGCATATGGCTGGTTGGTGATTTTCGTAGGTATTATGCTCAGTGTCTTCCAACAAGCGGTAGGTATCAATGCGGTTCTGTATTTTGCTCCGCGTATCTTTGCTTCGGTAGGATTGAGTAATCCGATGATCTTCACCGTGCTGATGGGAGTGGTGAATATCTCCTTTACACTCTTGGCTATCTTTACGGTAGAGCGTCTGGGGCGCAAGCCGCTGCTTATCTCCGGCTCGCTGTTGATGGCATTGGGTGCATTGCTTTTTGCCGTCACGAATAGGGTAGCGATGCCGGCTTGGGTATCGGTGGTTAGTATCCTTATTTATAGTGCTGCGTTTATGTTTAGTTGGGGACCTATCTGTTGGGTGTATATGTCCGAACTCTTCCCCAATACCATTCGCAGTCAAGCTACGGCTATTGCAGTTGCTTTCCAATGGATTTTTAACTTCATCGTTTCGTCCACCTTTGTTCCGCTGTATAACTTCAGCCACTCGATGGTGTATATCATTTATGGTGTCATCTGCCTTATCGCAGCGCTGTTTGTATATAAGTTAGTGCCCGAGACGAAGGGTAAGACGTTGGAACAAATGACGGCCCTTTGGCGTAATCGTAAATAAATTAAGCAAGAATATGAAGGTTAAACAAGGATTTAAGTTGCGTCCGTTAGGCGATGAGTTTATGCTCATCGGCGAGAGCTTGGAGCAGATCAATTTCAATAAGATGATCACCATGAACGCTACTGCCGCTTTCCTTTGGGAGAAAGTAGCGGATGGTCAGGATTTTGATGCGGAGCGTCTGGCCGCCTACCTGTTGGACGAATACGAAGTGACTAAGGAAGTAGCATTAACCGATTCTCAAACAACGATTGACTCATGGTTACAAGCCGGTATTATCGAGTAGCAAACCTTACGTTTGGTTTCACCGCCGAGGAGCAAGTCTTTGATTTGCTGCCGAACTACGCCCCTTTTGAGGTGGAGGCGACGGCAGCGGATTTGTTCCATCTAACGGTGAGCGAAGACGCCTGTCCTGTCCGCGAGCAAGACCTTACGGCTTACTTCACCGATAAGTCCGACGAGGATATGCCGCGTATCGAACTCTACCAACTACCGGAGCAGTGGCTGCTGTGCGTGAGTATGTACCGCGACAGCGAGACGTGTTGTCGGATATTGGCGAGTCGGGATTGGAAAGAGGCTACCCTCTATGTCGCCACCGAACAAAAACGCTTTGCCGTTGACAATGCCGCGATGCTGCTCTATGCCTTCACTTCGTGTTTTAAGGATGCGCTTACCTTGCATGCGTCGGTGATAAAATATGAGGGCTTCGGGTACTTCTTCTTGGGCAAATCGGGAACGGGCAAATCGACCCATTCGCGTCAGTGGCTCAGTGCGTTCCCTGAGGCGGAACTTATCAATGACGATAACCCGATCTTGCGATTGGTGGATGGTAAGCCCGTCATCTATGGCAGTCCCTGGTCGGGTAAGACACCTTGTTATAAAAACGTGTGCGCGCCCGTGCGCGGGATTGTGCAACTCAAGCAGGCACCCGAGAACAGTTACGAGCTCTTGCGTCTGCCCGCAGCCTATGCGTATATGCTCAGTTCGTCCTCGGGCCTGAAGATCCTGCCGGAGGTGATGGATGCGCTGTATGCGACGTTGGCAACCGTGGTCCAATCGGTGCCGACCATCCTTCTCTCCTGCCTCCCGAACGAAGCCGCCGCCCGAATGAGTTACGAGGCGTTGAATAAGTGATAGAAAATGCATTTTTGGTGACAAAAGTGCATTTTTTTGTGCAAAATGAAAAAAAATTTGCACATATCAAAAAAAAGTATTACCTTTGCAAACGAATTTGATAAGACAGTAAACGGCTAACCAGGCACACTACAGCTTATGCAAATC
>CALCGR010000045.1 GCA_937901025.1 uncultured Bacteroidales bacterium | reverse complement strand
AAAATATGCTCTTCAATCCCGCGGAGAGTATCGACTTCAACGGCAATACCGGTCCGTTTATCCAATACTCCTATGCCCGCATCCAATCGATATTGAGAAAGGCATCGGAAAATTCGGAAAATCCGGAAAATCCGGGAATAAATGACAAAGAGCAACTGATTATTCAGCGGTTAGCAGAATATCCGAATATCGTCAAACAAGCCGGAGAGGAGTTTTCTCCCGCCGTCATCGCCAATTACGCGTATGCACTGGCCTGCGACTTCAACTCGTTCTATCACGATTACTCGATTCTCAACGAACCGGATACGAACGTGAGAGCTATGCGTATCACCCTCAGTCGCGCTGTAGCACGGGTGCTCGAAAAAGCGATGAACTTGTTAGGTATCGAGATGCCGGAGAGAATGTAGAATGTAATATGACAGCAACAGAGATACAAACGATCAAGCAGCGGTTTGGGATCATAGGCAACAACGCCCAACTCAACCGCGCCATAGAGGTAGCCGTACAGGTAGCCCTCACCGACTTGTCGGTACTCATCACCGGCGAATCGGGAAGCGGAAAAGAGTTTTTTCCGCAGATTATCCACGCTTATTCCGCGCGCAAACATGGTCCTTACTTCGCCATTAACTGCGGCGCCATCCCCGAAGGCACCATCGAGAGTGAACTATTCGGTCACGAGAAAGGTGCCTATACCGACGCCAAGGCGGAACGCAAAGGATACTTCGAGATAGCCAATGGCGGTACCCTCTTCCTGGACGAGGTGGGCGAGTTACCCCTCTCTACGCAAGTGAGGTTGCTGCGCGTACTCGAGACCGGCGAGTTTATTAAGATGGGGTCCAGCGTAGTTCAAAAAACGAACGTACGCGTAGTGGCGGCCACGAACATCGATATGCAACGCGCTATTCAAGAAGGTCGTTTCCGTGAGGACCTCTACTATCGTCTCAATACGGTGGAGATCAAAGTGCCACCACTTCGCGAGCGCAAGGAGGATATTCCCTTGCTCTTCCGTAAGTTCGCCGTCGATTTCAGCGAACGCTACCATATGCCGGCAGTGCGTCTCAACGAAGAAGCGAATCAGTTGCTGCAATCCTATTACTGGAACGGGAACGTGAGACAACTAAAGAACATCGCCGAACAGATCTCCATCATTGAGACTAACCACGATATCAATGCCGCTACCTTGCGTAAGTACCTACCCGAGGCGGATAACCAAACGGGGCTGGCCCTCGCCGGCAATTCCTCCACGGCGGATGCGTTTATGAACGAGCGCGAACTGCTGTATAAGGTTCTCTTCGATATGAAACGCGACATGGCGGACCTAAGGCGCGACCTCAACGAGATGAAAGGTCATACGTTCTCGTCCAAGCAGCCCCTCAATCCTGACGATTATATGGCGGTAGAGGAGATGCACGACGAACCCATTATACCAAGCGAAGAGGCGGAGAAAGAGAATATCCGCAAGGCCCTCGAGAAATATCCGAACCGCAAGGACGCGGCCGAACAGTTGCATATGTCCGAGCGCACCCTTTATCGTAGAATCAAAGATTACGGCTTATGAAAAACCCGACTTCCCTACACCCTACTCCCCTACTCCTCTCCACCCTACTCCTCCTAATCATGGCAGGATGTACGATTTCGTACAAGTTCAACGGGGCGAGCATTGATTATAGTACCACCCATTCGATTGCGATAGCGGACTTCCCGAATAATGCCGCCTTGGTACACCCGCCCTTGAGTAACCAATTGAGCGAAGAGATTCGCGACTTGTTTATTCGCCAAACGCGATTAAGTGTAGGACGAAAAAATGGTGACCTCGAACTGGAGGGAGAGATCATCGGTTACGACCTCACCCCTATGGGTATCGGTGCAGACGGGTTCTCGGCGGAGACGAAACTGACGATTACCATTCGGGTACAGTATACGAATAACATCAATCCGGAGGATAATTTTGAGCGGACCTATTCGGCTTACCAGACCTTCGATTCCAAGCAGATGCTCACCGATGTGCAGGATGCGCTTTGCGAGACGATGGTGAAGGAATTAGCCGAAAATATATACAATGATACCGTCGCAAAGTGGTAAAATGACGCTAAAGCGTTAAAAAAATCGAATTAAATTTGCACAATTAAAAAAAATGTAGTATCTTTGCATGCTCAATTGTAGAACAAATTAATTATTAAAACATACACTTATGTATATCGCATTTACTATCATCATTGTTATCCTTGCTATTCTGCTGGTTCTTTTGGTATTGGTTCAGAACAGTAAGGGAGGAGGTTTAGCCTCTGGTTTTGCCAGCGGTAACCAAGTATTAGGTGCTCCCAAGACCACCGATGTATTAGAGAAAGCCAGTTGGACTTTAGCCGGTTTGATTGTGGCTTTGAGTATCTTCGCTGCCGGCTTTAATAAGGCACAACGCGCATCAAGTGCTGACGAGAGTGCTATCGTTGAGCAGGTACAACAAGCCGCTGAGGCTTTAGACGCAGCTGAATTACCAGCGGTTCCGGCGGAAGAGTCCGCAGAGTAAGCAAAGCAGCATGTAATAGGGATAGATTATCTCTAATAGCAATGCTACCCAGAGAGAGGCCTTCGGGTCTCTCTTTTTTATGAGTGTATATTCGAAAGGAAACTTTATCAATAGTATAGCGGGACACAGCATTTGCAGTACATTCGCTATCACTACCCATCGTCCAACGCGAATAATCTCTTTATCCGTATAGATCGGTGCCTTTCCTGCCCAACGGGCGCGTTGACGGATGAGATCGCTGAGCGACTCCTTGGGGGTCACCACCGCCTCATACTCTGCCCCATCCGCGTAGCCTATTGTCCACCCCCTGCGTTTGGCGCTCTCTAGCAAAAACATATCGTCCCCGCTCATCACTTCGGGGTGTAAGTCCTCGTAAGCCTCCAACCAGCGCTCCCGTCGTACGATTAGGTTAGCACCCGAACATAGAATCGGGTGGCCGCGTTTCACACTCGCCATCGTCACTTGTTGGATAGCCGCATACTCGGCTTGCTGCAAGCGGCAAAGAATCGAACCCGCCCCCACAGCCATACGCAACGGAAGGATGATGAGGTCCGCGTTGAGCGTCGGAGTCGCCTCCGGCGGCACCACATCGTCGTCCCGCAGCCAGACATACTCGTCCGTTGCCGCGGAGATGAGTTTGAGGAGGGCGAATTTCTTACCCTTCCCCTCATCGTTTATGCCTTTGCGGGGGATGATAACTTGCATAACTGTTCTTTAAAAGTCGGATAGGACTTACCTATACACTCCTCGTCATCTACCCGCCTTCCCGCCGCGAGGGCAGCCATCGCGATGCGGTGGTCATGGGCGGTAATAATAACCTCTTCCTTCGGCGTTGATAACATCCTATCTACTACCTCTAAACGGTTACTCTCTTTATAGGCTAAGGTTTCGATACCCGTAGCTTGCAAGGGTACTCCCAACTCATGATACGTCATCATTACCGCCGGATACAAATCTGGACAAGCCGAAAAATCGATGCACCTTGCATCGTGCATCGTGCATTGTGCACCGTGCACCCGGATGCCTCCCTCTATGGCTTCCGTATAAACGCCTAAAGGTTCAAAGAGTTCGGCGACTACCTTGTCCCCTTGGATGGAATCAAGGCTCAGTCCCGGTAGGGTGATCTCACCGCCATGGAGGGCGATATACTCATACCAGAACGCCGCAGCGGACCAGTCTTTTTCGACGGGGGTTTGATGATACCGGGCATAGTCCTTTACCATCGCGCGCGTAATATATATATAAGGAGTAGCCGGGGCGATACACGGCACACCGATGAGTTCGAGGGCCGATACGAACTGCGAGGACAGGGAAGTATCTATGGTCACCGGTCGTTTCTCCAATCGTTTACCGCGGATGCGCAGGGGCGGAAAGCCCTCCTCTCCTATATAGGTAATATCCGCTCCCATCGAGCGCAAGGCATCTACCAAAGGTCCAATCGGCCGATGGTGCATACGTTCGCAGCCCTCGAGAACGATATCCGTTCCCTCACATTGGGCAGCAAAAGCCGTGAGAAAACGCATAGCCGTTCCGGCGTTATCTAAGTGTAGGGTGTAGGGTGTAGCGTATAGGGTTTCTAATGCATCGTGCAGTAGCACAACATCTTGCGGCATAAGCGAGGTGACCTCCATGAGGGGGTCACCATGCATAGCCTGTAAAATCAGCAATCGATTCGCTATACTCTTCGATATAGGCAGTTCAATGTTCAATTTACCAGCGGTAAATTCGCATAATCGTTCGAGTACCTGAGGTGTTGCTCTACGAACCCTTCGGTGAAGTCGAGTTTGATATCGGTGATCTCGCCGTCAGCATTGGTCTCGACGACATACCTTGGATTGACAAAACCCTTATAGGGTGCTAAGTCCAATGCCGCATAACGATCCAAAATTTCTTTATGCAGTTCCTGATTGACCTTCACCGCGTATTGTTCAACAAGTGCCTTACCGGCTTCATAATCGCCTTCGGAGGTGATACGTTGGACCTCTTTTAGCAGTTCGCCGTAGAGTCGACGCAGTCCCTCATAGTCGTTGATCTGCAGGTAGGTCTTACCATCTCGTTTAATGAGTTCTACTTCCTTATTAACGGCGTGCTCATACACCCAGTTGGCAATCAGTGCGCGGTCACGCATATGCGATTCCTCAATGTCTTTGCCGGGTTCGATGCGCACGAGTTGAGTCATGAGTCCGTTCATCATCTGTTGGTAGTACCCGGCCTTATAAGCCTCTTTATTCGGCATGAGTCCCAACTCTACGAGTTTACTATCCGCCAGGTAATACAGTCCGAACAGGTCCGCACGGGCTTCCTCAATCGTGGAAGCGTGTTCCTTCAGCGAGGTCTTGCTTACGTTCGGCATCAGTTGGCCCGAGCCATGACCTACGCACTCGTGTAAGTCCGTATGCAAGTCATTGCACAGCACCCCATATTGTTCCATGAGTTGAATCGTTTGCGCATCAATCACGTACTCCTCATTAAACCCGTTACCCTTCGCCGCCTCTGCATAGGCGTGGGAAAGGTTATCGATACTAACGGACTTACTGCCGTAGGCTACGCGGATCCACGAGGCATTGGGCAGGTTGATACCGATGGCGGTATAGGGATAGACGTCGCCGCCTAACATCGCCGCAGTGATGACCTTAGCGGTCACGCCTTTCACTTCCGCTTTCTTGTACTTACTATCGGTTGTGGAATGGTCTTCAAACCATTGAGCATTATCAGAGATGAGTTGGGTGCGTTTGGTAGCCTCTAAGTCTTTGAAGTTCACCATCGCCTCCCAAGCGCCGGTTACTCCTAACGGGTCGCCGTAGGTCTCGGTAAACCCGTTCACGAAGTCCACGCGACTGTTCAGGTCCTGTACCCAAGCGATGCAATAGTCGTTGAACGCCTTAAGGTCACCGGTCTCATTGAGTTCAATCAGTTTCTCTATGGCCAGACTCTGTTCCTCGGTCTCCGCGAGCGGTAACGCTTTCTTGAGCCAATACACCACGCGCTCCAAGGCGGCTCCATACAGTCCGCCTACCTTATAGACGCGCTCATATAGGCGTCCGTTCTTATCCTTACATAACTGACTGTTCAGCCCTATCCACAACGGTTGGTCGCTCTTATCCTCGTGGGTCATATACCACCGTTCGGCTTGCGCTTGGCTCACGCCTTCGCCATAGTAGTTCCCCGCGGAGGTCTTAATCAGGTCTTGTCCGGGGGCTTGGTTCATGCGCTTGGCCATAACATCGGGATTGAAGATAACCTCCATCACCTCGTCGCTGAGTTCATAGTTCGTCTGCGCTAACGCTTGCTCAAACCACTCGCGGTCAAACTCCGGTAGGAACTTATCCGCCGAATAGTGGTGGTGGATACCATTACTGAACCATACCCGTTTGAGGTATTTCTCCAACAAAGCGAAGTTAGCCTCCTCTTTGTTAGGATAGTGACGATAGACGTGCTCCAAGGCGTGCCTTACCGTTAGGTTATACCGGCAGTTCTGGTCGTAGATGATGTCGCGTCCGTTGACCGCAGCCTCGGACAGGTAGTAGAGGAACGTCTTTTGTTTCAGGGTCAAATCATCAAACCCCGGCACCTTGTATCGTAATATCTCTAAATCGTAAAACTTATCCACTGTATATTGAAAATCGTTGTTTGTTTGGCACCCCATCAGCACGAGACCTAATAGGGGTAAGAAGAGTTTTTTGTTCATAATCGCTCTAAAACGGTTTGTACTAATTGTTTGATTCTGGGTTTATAGTCGGTGTTGGCAGCCTCTATCTTCCGCTGGGCGATGACGCAGCAAACGGTCATGGCTTTGTGTCCCATCAGCAGACTCAAGCCCGCGATACAACTGCCCTCCATCTCGTAGTTTGTGATGCGCTGACCCTCGTAGCGGAAGTCCGTGATACGATCGTTGATATCCGGAACGGCAATCGGGCAACGCAGTACGCGTCCTTGCGGGCCGTAGAAGCCGTTAGCGGCAATCGTGCAGCCGCGCATCATATCGTCCTTAGCGATACGGTCCACCAGTTCCTTGTTCGCGGCTACTACGTACGGACGAGCCGCCTTGGCGGGATAATGGATAAAGTCCACCAACGCTTGTTCGAAACCGAGGTCCGCAATGCGGTCACGACCTTCGTAGAAAGCCAGCACCCCATCAAAACCGATGGATTTTTGGCTCACGAGGAACGTGCCCAACGGGATATCCTCTTGCATACCGCCACAGGTACCGATGCGCACGATCTCCAAACTACGCTTGACTGCTTTCTCCTCGCGGGTGGTATAATCGATATTGGCTAAGGTATCAATCTCGTTCATCACGATATCGCAGTTATCCGTACCGATACCCGTGGAGATACAAGAGATACGTTTGCCTTTGTACTTACCGGTAATCGTATGAAACTCCCTACTCTGCACATCGCACTCTATACTGCCTTCGTCAAAAAACGAGGCTACCATATTCACCCTATCCTGGTCTCCAACAAGAATAATCTTATCGGCTAAGAACTCCGGACGTAGGTGCAGGTGGAAAGCGCTTCCGTCCTCATTGATGATGAGTTGGGAAGCCGGAAAAACCTTACTCATGCTTCTCCCCCTCCAAAGGACATCGGAGCCACACTACCCGGAGCGGGCTTGCCGTTCAGTTGGATCTTACCAAACTGGCTCTCGTACTTGCCGATATTATCTTGCATGGCAAACAGCAGTTTCTTCGCGTTCTCGGGCGTAAGAATCACGCGCGATTTCACATTGGCTTGTTTTAAACCCGGCATCATTCTCACAAAGTCCAATACGAACTCCGATGACGAATGCGCCACAATCACTAAGTTAGCGTAAATACCTTCCGCCACCTCGGGCGTGAGGTTAATGTTTAATTTTTGTTCTTCCATAGCATTTTACCATTTATCACCTTTATATTGTTTTCTTGTTATCATCAGATATACTTGTACCAGTGGCATCAGCACCTCAAATACCATCAGTTCCACCCCCCATAGCGGATGACGCCACTCACGAATAGCGAGGTTGAAAGCGATGAGTTCCCATCCTCCTCGTATCAGCATTAGCGCCAGCGCTGCCAGTCTAACAAGGGGTGTACCCCAAACCAATAGCACAACCAGCAACGCATAACAGAGTCCCCTCGTCAGCGGTTCCCATAGCAGTTGCCATTTGCTATGCTGCGAATAATGGGGCGCTACACTCAGGTGCCGACGTTTCTGCTCAATCCAACTCTTCCACGTCGTCTTCGGTTCCGACCAAGTCACGCTTGCGGCACTCCTTACTATCTGTGTATTGCTCTTTGTAGCATTCTTATTGACGAACAGGTCATCATCCCCTGCCCTTGTGGATAGTTGTTCCGCAAATCCGCCCTTTTGAAAGAAGAACGACTTGCGATAAGATAGATTCCTTCCTACCCCCATATAGGGTTTTCCTCTCCGCGCAGCACCTAAGTAATGCAATGCATTAAACTGCGTGTCGTATTGTATCCAGCGGTTGAGAGCCGTGTCTTGTTCAAAGTAGGCGCCATAGCCTAAGACGATATCCACCTTGGGATTTGCAAAGGGTTGCACCATCTCGGTTATCCACTGATTCGACTCGGGACAGCAGTCCGCATCGGTGAGCAATAGGTAATCGTGCTGCGCTGCTTTGGCTGCTAATGTAATACCTAATTTCTTCGTGCTCGCTACCCTTGCCTCCGCCGGAACGAAGGTGGTCCTAAGCTTATAATCCTGTTTCTGGTAGATAGCCAACACCTCGCTCGTGCGGTCCATCGATCCATCGTTGACCACAATCACTTCGTATACGGGATAGTCCTGCGTCAACAACCGGTGCAAGTACCGCTCCAGGTTCTGCTCCTCATTGCGGGCACACACCACCACCGTCACCGGCGGCTGAAAAGGTGCCGCTCCGCCTCTCTGCCTTTCAGCCCTTCCGCCTCTGAGGTTTACCGCATAGTAGGTCACCTGATAGACGAAGGCGGCAAAGAGGAGTCCAAAGAGCAGCCACTCCCACCAACTAATATCAATAAACAAGGCATACATTATCTACCCAGAACGTGTTTCCGTCGTGACCAATAAACGCTTCATAGCAGCCGGAGGAGATCATAAGCACCATATGCGTAGGCTCCTCGTCGCTATATCCTACCTCGTTGACCTTAACCATATTCCCTTTGCTGTTCATCGTGCGGAACTTATGCTGATTAAGGCCCTCATAGTCTTTGTAGTCGGGTTGTTGGGTGATGTCCCCGTAGCGGATGGGTACACGGTGATTATTCACCCATTCGGGGATGTCATTCCATATCCGCTCGTACCCGGTCCCTACGCGGTGAGCGTAAATCTTACCACCCTCTTCCCATCGTTTCTGCATATAGATATAGATTTCCGCGCAGTCGCGCCCGGGGATAAGCTTGGGGTGTGCCACAGCTTTGGCATACGTAATCGTGTCGCTATCGGCAATCTTCGCCTTATAGTCCAACTGCACCGCCTTCGGTTTGCGCGTAAACGGGATACCGAAGTCTACGATGCTATACGGATCGTTCGCCGCTTTCAAGGGTACCGGTTCGTAGGTCCAACCGAGGAAGATTGTTCCCGCAATCTGCAGCTTCAGGTCCATCTTCAGCGCGACTACGTCCTCCAGTTTGCAGTCCATTCGGCAGCACCATCCGGTACTGTCGCGGCGTTCGGGACGGGTGGTTCCGCTCACTTTGTCGAGACCCATCACCCTTGCGTAGGCGTTGCTCACCGACCACGGGTTGCCGTTAAGACCATAGTAGAACGGTACGGCCCCGTAGATAGTGTCCGTCGGGCCGATGGCGTAAATCGTTTTTGTTTGACCGCTCAGCAGTTTGGATTCGGTGATATACCTTACCACCCACTGCTCAAAATCCCCGAAAGGAATGGGTTCCACCTGTTCTTCTTGCTCCGCCCACACAGAAAAGGTTACTAAAAGAGTTAAAATAGTTAATCCAATCTTTTTCATAATATAATTTTGTACTAAAATTCCACTTCTAAGGCAGAATAGGCTGCAAAGATACGACTTTTTTTTGAATTATACAAATAAATTTGTATTTTTATTTGCATATGTGGATTTTTTTGCGTATCTTTGTAGCGAAATTTGTACAAAACTAAAATTAATATAACAATAAATGAAAAAAATCATTCTTTATTTTAGTGTTTTACTATTTGTAGCATGTCAGCCTTCCAACCCTCCCGGAAAGATAATGGGCAATCCAAATTGTCCACAAGCAGAATGGGATAAGGCAGCTATCATCCTAATGCACACCCCCGGTATTGAACTCTTTGACGGAGTGGCTCATCCTACTGCCGGACTGTTTGAGCATTATTTCAATGTCGATTCAGCAGCAGCCGAGCATCGTCACTATATAGAAATGCTCCGTGCTAATAACATTCAAGTCTATACCGTGGAAGACATACTGCAACAAATGGATATGGATGTCCTCCGCTCATTGGCAGAACAAGTGCTTACGTATGACGTGTCCGAACTCAGTCAAGAAGATGCCGAAGAAGTGGGTGAGAAATACCGCCAACAGATATTACAGAAGATGAGCCGCGGTGATCTTATCCGTTGTCTGCTTTTGCAACCTACTATCCGCTTGCGCAAGACCGAACTCAATACCGGTTATAAGGCGGTTTATGAGCATAACTCGCTCATGAACCTATACTTCACACGCGACCAGAGCATAAGCACCCCTAAAGGTCAAGTCATCGGCAAGATGAACTCCACCCAACGCGCTCCCGAGACGCGTATTATCCGCGCCTGCTATGAGGCATTAGGTATTACGCCTATCTATGAGATTGAGGGCGACGGACGCATGGAAGGGGGCGATTATATCCCTGCCGGAACAGTCTCGTTTATCGGGCAAGGAATGCGTACCAATGCTCAGGCTATTGATCAAATGTTAGCACATGATGTCTTTGGACACGATACGGTGGTAGTTGCCAAACAACATTGCCGCTGGCAATTGGAGATGCACCTTGACACGTATTTCAATATCATAGACAAAGACCTTTGCACGATGGTTGCTCGCCGCAAAGATGCACCCGCAGGCAATCCTTACTATATATCGGCAGATGTCTATGTTCGTGCCCATGGAGAGAAGGCTTATCGCTTACTATCGGAAGATGTGTCTTTTGTTGAACTGCTACAGCATCGTGGGTTTACTATTATCCCCATTGAGGAGGAAGACGAGTTGCATTATGCCAATAACTACCTCACGATTGAACCTCGTCATATCATGGCGGTGGGCGGTCAGTCTAAGGGTCTTCAAAATGCACTTAAAGCGCATAACATAACGGTAGAGTGGGTGCCTATGGAACAACTCATCTGCGGCTATGGCGCTGCCCATTGCATGACGCAAGTTTTGCAGAGATCACGCAGTAATCAATAAAAATCCGAATCCTTTGCACTCGAAATGTAAACAAATAATTTAATTATGTCTGAATCTCTTTCATTTGCCAAGCGGGAAGAACGCTTGCGCGGAGCGGAAAACGATGTAGTATCCGCTCGTACATTTAACCTCGTGATGATTTTAACCATCCTCTATGGTTTAGTTATGAATGTAGCTATCGTCTATTTTGGAGCGGAACCACTGATTCAATGGTTGACTAATTCAATCTCTCCCAAGGGTGCAATGTTTGGCTTATTTGCCGGATATTTCGTGGTCTCACTAATAGGAATACTGTTATCCGCAAAATCGACCAAGCCGTTAATCAGTTTCATCGGTTTTAACTTGGTCGCCATACCTTTCGGTGTGTTACTATGCTTGGTCATTCCTTTCTATGACGGACAGACCGTCCTACGTGCCATAGGGTTGACTACTTGTGTAACCTTACTGATTGCAGCTATTGCGGTCGCCAATCCGAACGTCTTCTTGAGTTTAGGTAGGGCGCTATTCATCACCATTCTTGTAGGACTGATAGCCGAAGTGATTGCTACGTTAGCCTTCCATTACAAAGGGACGGCTTTCGATTGGATCTTCGTTGTTGCCTTCTCCGGATATATAGGCTATGATGTGGCTCGTTCGCAACAGTATGCCAAGACCATAGATAATGCCGTCGATTGTGCGGTTGACCTCTATATGGATATCATCAACCTATTTGTTCGGTTGTTACGAATCTTAGGAAAGAAAAAATAAAAAAATGAATACCTTTGGTGATAAATTTGCGTTTACCAGTTTCGGAGAATCCCATTCGGCAGCAGTAGGAGGGGTACTCGACGGCGTACCCGCCGGCATTGAGATTGACCTCGACCTCATCCGCTCCGAACTGATGCGTCGTGCCGGACACGGAACGCCGCTACCCAGTCCCCGCGCGGTAGCAGAGCCCGACGAAGTGGAATGGCTCAGCGGTGTGATGGACGGTAAGACCTTAGGGACTCCTATCGCCTTCATCATACGCAACAAGAACGCCCGGCCGGAGGACTACGAGGTCTTCCGCCACCATTATCGCCCCGCCCACGCCGACAGAGTCTACGAACTCAAATATGGTATCCGCGACTATCGCGGCGGCGGTAGAGCCTCCGCCCGCGAGACCGCCGGCAGGGTAGTAGCCGGCACGATAGCCAAACAAGAATTAGCTGCGAAAGGCATTGAGATAGCATCGCACGTAAGTCAGATTGGGACCACCACCGACCCTACCCTCTTTGAGGCAGAAGTGAAGAAAGCCGCTGCCGCCGGGGATTCGGTAGGCGGTATCATCGAATGCGTGGTCAAAGGTCTACCCGTAGGAATAGGGGAACCTATCTTCGATAAGTTACAGAGCCATTTAGCGTACGCAATGCTCTCCATCAACGGCTGCAAGGGCTTCGATTACGGCAGCGGTTTTGCCGGTACTTCCCTGTTCGGGGAAAAGGCGAATAAGATGAGCGGCGGCATTAGCGGCGGTATCAGCGATGGTACCGATTTACGCTTCCGCGTAGTGTTCCGTCCAACCCCGACGACCCCGAAATCGATGGCGGGTCTACCCAAGACGCCGCTACGCATGGATACCTGTATCGTCTTCCGCGCCCAACCCGTAGTCGAGGCGATGACGGCACTCACAATAGTCAATCTTCAATAGTCAATTTTCAATAGTCAATTTTCAATAAGATGTATTTCCGATTTGAGCCATATTACCGTCCTATGCTTTGGGGTTTTGAGAGTTGGATTCTCTCCGCTTACCCCGACCAAGAATCCGTCGTTACCAATGGTCTATATGCCGGTAAGACCCTAAGCCAACTGGTGGAGACCCTAGGTCCGGCACTCATGGGTAGCGAAGCCTACGAGCGTTATGAGCATCAGTTCCCGTTGCTCATTAAGTTCATTGATGCCCAACTCCCACTCAGTGTCCAAGTACATCCTTCGGATGAGATAGCGCAAAGACACGGCAAAGGAAACGTGGGAAAGACGGAGATGTGGTATGCGTTAGCCGGGGACAAGAACGCAAACTTGTACTTAGGACTGAAGAACCGACTCACCCCTGAGACCTACGCAGAACACGTAGCCAATCACACGATTGTGGACGACCTCATGTGCTATCATCCTAAAGAGGGGGACAGTTTCTTTATCACGCCGGGACGGATCCACTCCATCGGAGCCGGATGCCGGTTATTGGAGATACAGCAATCGAGCGACCTCACCTATCGCATCTACGATTATGACCGGCGTGACGCGAGCGGGAAGCCCCGCGAGTTGCACACCGCTTTAGCGGCAGAGGCGATTGATTTTACGGTTTTGCCGGATTATGAGACGCATTACGAGCGCAAGGACAATGCGGCGATGCCGTTGGTAGAGTGCGACTATTTCCGTACCGCTGCCTATCGGGTGACAGACAAGGTAGTCATCGATTGGAGCGAACACGACTGTTTCCTCGCGCTTATTGTTACCGCGGGATGCGGAGGCCGTTTTGTTATCGACGGCGAACCGGTGGACGTGAAAGCGGGCGACATTCTCCTGCTACCCGCCACGACCGACCGCATCGAGGCCTCCGGCACGTTCTCGTTTGTGACAGTCACGCTGTAAAATGTATTTCCCCATTTTTGATGTCCACGACGATGGGCTTGGACGGATCTACTTTGCCGGCAATGATGGCTTTACTCAACTCGTTGAGTACCAACCGTTGCAAGGCGCGCTTCACCGGTCTGGCACCGAAGGCAGGATCGTACCCCTCCTTGGCGATATAATCGACCGCCTTGTCGGTCACCTTGAGTTCTATACCGCTTTGTGTTAACATCTTTTGTACCCGACCCACTTGCAGCAACACCACCTCGCGGATATCCGATTCGCTCAACTCACCGAAAGGAATGATATCGTCTATCCGGTTGATGAATTCCGGCCGTACTTGCGTGCGCAGTTGCTCCTCCGTCAGGTTTGAGGTGAGGATGATGAGCGTATTCTTGAAGTTCACCGTTCGACCTTTGTTATCCGTCAAACGACCATCGTCCAGCAGTTGCAACAGGACGTTGAACACATCCGGATGGGCTTTCTCTATCTCGTCAAACAGGATGACCGAATACGGCTTGCGTCGTATGGCTTCGGTCAGTTGTCCGCCCTCGTCATAACCCACGTATCCGGGAGGTGCTCCGATGAGCCGGGTGGCAGAGAACTTCTCCTGGTACTCACTCATATCGATACGTGTGAGCATATTCTCGTCATCAAAGAGGTAGTCCGCTAAGGCTTTCGCCAGTTCGGTCTTGCCGACCCCCGTGGTACCCAAGAAGATGAACGAACCAATCGGACGTTTGGGGTCTTGCAGTCCCGCACGCGACCGGCGGATGGCGTCGCTCACCGCCTTAATCGCCTCGTCCTGACCGATGACGCGTTTATGCAGTTCCTCCTCTAAAACCAATAACTTATTACGCTCGGATTGCATCATCTTACTCACCGGTATCCCCGTCCATTTGGCTACGATATCGGCGATGTCTTCGCCCGTCACTTCTTCTTTTATCAACCCCTCAGCCCCTCCGCCTCTCTGCCTTTCCGCCTCCTTGATTGCGCCTTCGGCAGCGGGGATATCCTTGTAGCGCAGTTTGGCGACTTGTTCGTAGTTGCCTTCGCGTTCCGCTACCTCCGCCTCATGTTTCATTGTCTCGATATGCGCTTTCTCGTTTTGGATGGTGGTCACATATCCTTTCTCTTTATCCCACTGCGCACGTAACTCTTGGTCCTTGGTTTTCAGTTCTTCGAGTTGTTTTTCAATTCCCTGTAGCCTCTCCGCCTCTCCGCCTGTAGCCTCTCTTTTGAGGCTCACTCTTTCAATCTCCAATTGTTTAATTTGTCGCTCCAGGTCGTCTATGACTTCCGGCACAGAATCGACCTCCAAACGCAGTTTGGCAGCCGCCTCGTCGATGAGGTCGATGGCTTTATCGGGTAAGAAACGGTCGGTGATATACCGCGCCGAGAGGGTAACGGCGGCGATCAGAGCGTCGTCTTGGATACGTACCCGGTGGTGGGTCTCATAACGCTCCTTGAGTCCACGCAGGATAGAGATTGTAGCCGACTCGTCGGGTTCGTTGACCATCACTTTTTGGAAACGACGTTCCAAAGCTTTATCGGTCTCGAAGTATTTTTGATACTCGTCTAAGGTGGTAGCCCCAATCGCCCTCAATTCGCCTCGTGCCAGGGCGGGCTTGAGGATATTCGCGGCGTCCATAGCGCCCGCGCTCTTGCCCGCACCTACGAGCACGTGTATCTCATCTATAAAGAGGATAATCTCCCCCGCGGCTTCGATGACTTCGTTAATCACGCCCTTGAGTCGCTCCTCGAACTCCCCTTGGTACTTAGCACCCGCAATGAGGGCCCCCATATCGAGGGAATAGATCAGTTTTTTCTTGAGGTTCTCCGGCACATCTCCCCGGATGATTCGGTGGGCAAGTCCCTCCGCGATGGCGGTCTTACCTACCCCCGGTTCGCCGATGAGGATAGGGTTGTTCTTGGTTCTACGGGATAATATCTGCAGCACACGACGGATTTCATCGTCTCTGCCAATCACGGGGTCTAACTTCCCCATTTGCGCTTTTTCACACAAGTTAATCGCAAACTTGTTCAGGTTCTCTGTCTTCATAATAGTTTAGTATTTGGTGTTTCGTGTTTGGTGTCCGGTGTTTACTACCCTCAACTCTCAACAACTATGCCAAACCCGCATGACTGCCAATTTGGCAGTGCTATGGCAGTCACCAATTTCTTTATTTTTTCTTAAAAAAGAAAAAAATATTTGCTTAATTCATTTTTTTTTTGTACTTTTGCAAAACTTTTGATACGAATATGAAAATTGCATTGATAGGATACGGCAAGATGGGGCAGTTGCTCCATCAGATTGCCAAAGAACGCGGGCACGAAGTGGTGTGCATCGTGGATCCCCTCGTACAGTGCACGGTGCACGATGCTGAGTGCACGGTGATGGATAGTGACGCCTTTCGTTCGGCGGATGTGGCGATAGAGTTTACCACCCCCGCTACCGCCGCGGAGAATATCCGCAAGGCCTGGGAGCAAGGCGTTCCTGTCGTTAGCGGAACGACGGGGTGGGACGTTCATCAGTTGAAAGTTGAAAGTTTAAAGTTTATAAGTGAGGGAAGTTCGATGAAGGTAGTGGATGAGCGGGGAAAAGTGTGGCTCATTTGGAAGAGCAATTTCTCGGTGGGCGTGAATGTGTTCTTTGAACTCAATCAGCGACTGGCGACGTTACTGGCGGAATACGGTCAATACACGCCCTCCATCACGGAGACGCACCATATCCATAAACTCGATAAACCGAGCGGAACGGCCGTGACCTTAGCCAATGGGATAGGACGGGATGTACCGATTGAGAGTATCCGAGAAGGCGAAGTGGCGGGGATACATACCGTGGTATGGGATAGTCCGGAGGATACCATAACGATTACCCACTCGGCGAAGTCGAGGAGAGGGTTCGCGTTAGGAGCCATATTAGCTGCAGAGCGACTTATTGAAGATTGAAGATTATGAAACCAATAAAAGATATAACAAAAAAAGACTGGATTAAGGCCGGGTGTTGGGGGACACTGTATGTCATCTTCGTCATATGGGTAGCTTGGGGCGATTGGGCTTCGCTCGGTTGGCTGGCACTCTTACCCGTAGTCATCGATGCGTTTACAACGAAAGTGATTAACTGGAGTTGGTGGCGTCAGTACAAACCCGCCGACAAGGACGAGGAACCAAACCCGAAGGCCCGACCGGTACTATACAAGATTTGTTCCTGGGTGGATGCCATCGTGTTTGCCCTTGTAGCGGTGTATTTCATCAACGTATATATCTTCCAAAACTACCAGATACCCTCCTCATCGCTCGAAAAGACCTTACGGGTAGGAGATTTCCTATTCGTCAGTAAGATGGCCTACGGGGCGCGTGTACCGAACACACCGCTATCCATGCCGCTCGTCCAACACACGATGCCGGCGGTATTAGGCGGCGGGAAGTCGTTTATTGAGCACCCGCAATGGGATTATAAACGCCTCGCCGGTTGGACGGAGCCGAAGAAAGGGGATATCGTAGTGTTTAACTTTCCTACGGGCGATACCGTATGCGAGAAGATGCAGAACCCCGATTACTACACCCTCTGTCATTACTACGGCAAGCAGGTGGTACACCAACGCAAGGATATTTTCGGCGAGATAGTGACCCGTCCGGTCGATCGCAGAGAGAACTACGTCAAGCGTTGCGTAGGTACCCCGGGGGATAGTTTGCAGATCATCGATAACGTGATTTACATCAACGGGGTGGCGGAGCAACAAGCCGAAGGTGTACAATTCAATTATATCGTTCGCACCGATGGTTTTATCCTCACGACAAAGTACTTGGAGAAGTTAGGAGTAAACAAAGACGACCGTCATTATCCGCAACCGGGCGTCTATATCTTCCCTATGACGAAGGCTATGAAGGAACAACTCAGTAAGCACCCGCACGTGATTTCCATCGAGATTGAACCCGCTCAGGCAGGCGGGGAGGTCTATCCGTTGGGGCATAATGAATGGAACCGAGACAACTACGGACCCGTTTACTTGCCGCGCAAGGGAGAGACGGTGATGATTACCGAAGACAACTACTGGATATACAAACGGGTAGCAGACGCATACGAACATCAACCCATAGCCATCGGTCAGCCCTATACGTTCAAGATGGACTACTACTGGATGATGGGCGATAACCGCCATAACTCCGCCGACAGCCGCTATTGGGGTTTTGTGCCGGAGGACCATATCGTAGGACGACCGGTGTTCGTGTGGTTGAGTATAGAGAAGGATAACCCCTGGTTCCAAGGACACATGCGGTGGAAACGGATCGGGAAAAAAGCAATGCGATGATACTACCGACGACGTATTGGGGAGGAGAGAGAAATAGGTGCGAGATAACCACACCGAACGGCGTACAGCAGTTGAGTGTACCTGTTTACGACTCGCGCAAGCAGCAACCGGTAGAGGATATCCGCATCTGTTATATGCACAGTTGGCAACGGCAACATTGGAGTGCCCTCTTCTCCGCTTATGGGAAGACGCCGTACTTTGATTACTATGCCGATTATATACATGCCCTGTACGAGAAACAACCTACTTTTTTGGTAGATCTCAATAACGAAACGGCTTATATCCTATATCGCCTGTTTCATAACGAGCGACCCGAGGGATACAACGAGGATTTTACACCCATTTGCCATCCGCACGCGCTGGATTTGCTCTTTAATGAAGGGCCGGAGGCAACTAAAAGATTATGAATATTGATTGGAGCAGTTTAGGATTTCATTACACCGAAACGGACTATATCGTTCGTTCCACTTTTCATGGTCATCGCGACGAAAATGGGCAGTTGATTGGTCAATGGTCTGAACCCATTGCGACGACAGATAAATACCTTCATCTACACGTCAGTGCCACCGCCTTACAATACGGGCAAGAAGCCTTCGAAGGATTGAAAGCCTTCCGCGGAGTGGATGGACGGATTCGCATCTTCCGCATGGAAGCTAATGCCGAACGGATGCAACGCAGTGCGGTGGGCTTATATATGGCCCCCGTTCCGACAGAGTTATTCTGCAAAGCGATACGATTGGCCTTAGAAAAGAATATCGATTTTGTACCGCCCTATGAGACCGGTGCAACCTTGTATTTCCGTCCGCTATTGATTGGTTCTACCCCGCGATTAGGAGTAGGTCCGGGAGTGGATTTTGAGTTTGTGGTTATTCCCTCCCCTATCGGTCCTTACTATCCGGGGGAGTTCCATTGCACCACGTTTATTATCAATCACCACGTTGATCGTGCCGCTCCCTTAGGAACGGGTCAATTCAAGGTAGGAGGAAATTATGCTTCCTCCTTCCGCGCCACAGAGGCAGCGCACCTGCAAGGGTACGATTGTATGTTTACGGACGCTAAGACGCACACACTCATTGACGAATGCAGTGCCTCGAATTTTATCGGGATACGAGGCAACGAATATATCACCCCTAAGAGCCCTTCGATCCTGCCGAGTATCACAAACGACAGTCTGATGACCCTCGCCCGCGAACAAGGTTACAATGTTATCCGTCGCGAAATACCCGTGACAGAACTCAGCGAATTTGAGGAAGCCGGTTGTTGCGGAACCGCGTGTGTGATTAGTCCTATCGGCAAGGTGATAGACCCCGAAAACGGGAAAATCTATACCTTTGGCGATGGCACTCCGGGACCGAAGTTGACGGCACTGTATCAGGCATTGCAAGATATACAATACGGAAGGAAAGAGGATGTGCACCATTGGTGCACGAGGATTGAGGATTGAGGATTGAGGATTAATTAAAATTATATAAAATTATGTTTAGAAATCAACCGAAAGGGTTATATGCCCTGGCCCTCGCCAACACGGGCGAGCGATTCGGCTACTACACGATGTTAGCCGTATTTGCGCTTTTCTTGCGCGCTAATTTCGGATTGGCTCCCGCAGCCGCCGGATATATCTACTCCACGTTCTTGGGGTTAGTCTATTTCCTGCCGTTGGTAGGCGGTATCCTAGCCGATAAGATTGGTTATGGCAAATGCGTAACGATTGGTATCTTGATTATGTTCCTCGGGTATATCCTACTGGCTATACCCTTGGGAGGCGTTGATAACGGGAGCGTGGCGATGCCGATGGTGGCGATGTTCGCAGCCCTGCTGCTCATCAGTTTTGGTACGGGTTTATTCAAAGGCAACCTGCAAGTGATGGTAGGTAACCTGTTCGATGATCCCCAATATGCGGACCGTCGTGACTCGGCTTTCTCGCTGTTTTATATGGCCATTAATATCGGTGCAATGTTTGCTCCGACCGCTGCCGTGAAGATCATGGCTTGGGCACAAGACAATTTAGGATATAGCGTAAACGACAGTTACCACTTCGCTTTCATGGTGGCTTGTGCATCGTTGGTACTCAGTATCGCCATTTACTACGCTTGCCGCCCGTGGTTTAAGCACGTAGAGAACACAGCTAAACAGCAAGCCGCTGCCGGGCAGAAAGTAGAACAACTGACGCCGGAGCAAACGAAAAAACGTATCATAGCCCTCTGCCTTGTCTTCGCCGTGGTGATCTTCTTTTGGATGGCTTTCCACCAAAACGGCTTGACACTGACGTATTTCGCCAACGAGTTTGTGAACCCCGTTTGTACGGGTATTCAAACAATGGCTTTCGATATCATCAACTTAGTGATGATTGTACTCATCGTGTACGGATTGTTCTCGCTGTTCCAGAGTGAAAACTGGAAGGGAAGAACGATAGCGGCCGCCGTGATTGCTTCGGCAGCGGGGGTGCTGGTATATAAATACTATGGCATCCCGGCAGAAGGTATCACCTTAGCCGCGCCTATCTTCCAACAGTTTAACCCGTTCTATGTAGTGGCTTTGACCCCCGTGAGTCTGGCTATCTTCGGAGCACTGAGCCGCCGCGGCAAAGAGCCTTCGGCTCCCCGTAAGATTGCATACGGAATGTTAGTGGCAGCGGTAGCCTATCTGGTGATGGCCGCTTGCTCCATCGGTTTACTCTCGCCGGATGCACAAGAGGTAGCTCGCGTGACGGGTGATGCCACATTTGCCAACGCAAATGTACTGATTATCGTTTACCTCATCCTCACGTTTGGTGAGTTACTGCTCAGCCCGATGGGTATCTCCTTCGTTAGTAAGGTGGCACCACCGCAATACAAGGGAATGATGATGGGTTTATGGTTTGTGGCTACCGCCGTAGGAAACTTCTTGGTTTCCGTAGGAGGTATGCTCTGGGGTAATCTACCCTTATGGAGTGTATGGGCTGTATTCGTAGGCGTATGCCTGGTAGCAGCCATCTTTATGTTCTCGATGATGAAAAAACTTGAAGACGCAACGAAATAATGAATGAACTTATCCAAGCCCTCGGGCAATACACCGAGGCACTCGAAGCCAAGATAACGGCGCTGGAGGCAAAAGTAGCCTCGCTCGAAGAGCGCATCGCAGAAATAGAAGCGGAGACGCCGGAAGTCCCGGAAATTCCGGAACAACCGGAAATACCGGAAGTTCCGGAAGAACCGGAATTAGCGTTGGAACCGGAAGAACCGGCAAAACCGGAAACACCGGAAACATCTGCAAAGCAGGTGGATATACGTCAGATGATATCGTTGGGGGACCGGTTCCTGTTCCAGCGGGAACTCTTTGGTCAGAACGGGGAGAAGATGCAGCGGGCGTTAGACGAGATCAACGGGTGTCAAACGGAACAAGAGGCACTCGATTATATAGACCAACACTTTGAATGGGATAAGAAATCCCCAACTTACGAATTGTTTATTAATGCTATACATCGTTCCTACTCCGGTCGGTAATCTGGAGGACATAACCTTGCGCGCCTTGCGCATACTCAAAGAAGTGGACCTCATCCTGGCGGAGGACACACGCACGTCGTCCGTGCTCCTGCACCACTACGATATCCATACGCCCTTGCGTTCGCACCATAAGTTCAACGAACACGAGACAAGTGATCGTGTAGCGGACGAGATAGCGGCCGGTAAGAATGTAGCCCTCATCTCCGATGCAGGTACGCCGGGCATCTCCGATCCCGGGTTCATGCTTGTGCGCGCCTGCGTGGAGCGCGGCGTAGAGGTACAATGCCTGCCGGGAGCCACGGCTTTTGTGCCGGCACTCATCGATTCGGGCCTACCCTGCGACAGGTTTTATTTCGAGGGTTTCCTGCCGCAAAAGAAAGGGCGGCAAACGCGCTACAAAGCCTTGGCAGAACAGACGCACACGATGGTGATTTACGAATCGCCCTTCCGCCTTGTCAAGACATTAACCGAACTCGCGCAGTATTTAGGACCCGACCGCAAGGCGAGTGTGAGTCGTGAGATAAGCAAAGTACACGAAGACACCCAAAGGGGGACGCTCGTTGAGTTGGTGGAACATTTTTCCACAACTCCGCCAAAGGGGGAAATTGTTCTTATAGTTGAAGGAAACAATGAATAGTATGAAAGCCTTGGCCAAGGACACGGCCATATACGGAATCAGTTCGATTGTAGGAAAGTTCTTGAACTTCCTACTCGTGCCGTTTTACACATACAAATTGGAGAACACTGCCGATTATGGTATTGTTACCAACCTCTATGCTTGGACGGCATTACTACTTGTTATCCTTACCTATGGTACAGAGACAGGTTTCTTCCGCTTCGCCAATAAAAATGGATACAATGCTTTAACGGTATATAAGACAACCTTTTTCACGGTACTTACAACCAGTGTTATTTTTGCCGTTCTATGCTTGATCTTTCAGCAACCTATAGCAAACGGCTTAGGTTATCCCGACCATTCTAATTTTATCGCCATGATGGCGGTGGTAGTGGCGATGGATGCTTTTTCCAGTATTCCGTTTGCCTTCTTGAGGTTCCAAAAACGACCCATTGTTTTTGCGAGTCTCAAGTTCTTATTTATTGCACTCAACATTACATTAAATATATTCTTCTTTGTTGGACTGCAAAAACAAGATGTAGTCTATGTATTTATCAGCAATATCTTAGCAACTTCTATAGAGACCTGCATTTTGATACCCTTCACCTTACCCAAGGGCGGTTCGTATAATTGGTCCACGTTGAAAGATATACTGCGCTATTCGTTGCCCTTGCTCATCCTTGGTATTGCGGGAATAATGAACCAGACCCTCGACCGCATCCTCTTCCCCTTCCTCTATACGGGGCCCGATGCGCAGGCGCAGTTAGGTATCTATGGTGCCTGCTTTAAGGTGGCAATGGTGATGATGATGTTCACGCAAGCGTTCCGCTATGCCTACGAACCGTTCGTGT
>CALCGR010000044.1 GCA_937901025.1 uncultured Bacteroidales bacterium | reverse complement strand
GGTCAGCAATCGTTTGGTTAGCCTCAGCCGTGAAAGCATACGAACCACCTTCGGTGATTTCGATAAACTTATCAGCTACAGCGTCAACGAGGTAGAGTTTACCGATAACACCAGAGAAATTGATAGTGTACTCGGTATCCGTAAAGGTCTTGAAACCAAGAGCAACACCTTCTACATCAGCAGTATAATATTTTTGATATTGTTTGGTGTCCGCAATGGTATATAACGCAATCTTACGCCCCGTCATATTCATCGTTGCACAATAGAAAGAGGCATTAGGATCAGCTGTTTCGCCAACATAAATATTATCACAAATCTCTCCACTATTGGAGGTTAATTTCATTTTTGCAACAGCAGTGCAATCTAAAGCCATTGCGTTAAGTGTTGCTGCCATAGCAAGCAGCGAAATAATAAGTTTTTTCATTTCGTATAATTTAATTATTGTTTATGATCATTATTGTATTGTTTTGGTGCTTGCGCTCCCCAAAGGCCACCACTTGTGGGAGCCAAACTTGGTTCGTTTTCCATCAAAGGGCTTTCACCCATTACTTTAACTTCTTCCGTTGCAGGAATAAAATATGTTTTTTTCATAATCATAACGTTTAATGGTTAGTTTCGGGCGAACCCGAAACTAACCGATTAGACAATTTATTTTACATCCGTACCCAGCATATTGAAGAAACGCTCACCATTGTTGATAACGATTTGGTCGTTAATCAAAGCCTTGGTAGCTTTCACAGCAGCGTTAACTTTTTCATTGTTGGTCGGAGCCTTAGCAGCCTCAACGATTTGGAAGCGATAAGCGTCCTCACCAGCCTCAGCCAAGAACTCGTAGGTATTGCCTTCGCTCATCTCGATGCGAGCGTTGGTCTTGGTATCAACAAGAGCGAAGTTACCCGTTACGTCCTCAAAGCTAATGGTATATTTTCCGGAATTCTTGCAGTTGAAACCAACAAAGGTATTATTAACATCGCTATTAGCATAGTTAGCATAAGCCTTATCAGCATTTACATACAAGCAAATCAAGTCATTCATATACTTCGTTCCATCATAGCCAAAGTCATTCTCAGCAGAGAATTTGTCATCTTCGTAGATA
Organism: uncultured Bacteroidales bacterium; assembly: GCA_937901025.1. Taxonomy (GTDB): domain Bacteria; phylum Bacteroidota; class Bacteroidia; order Bacteroidales; family Paludibacteraceae; genus Colicola. The sequence continues at coordinate 6,093 of CALCGR010000044.1, read as the reverse complement.
CGAGTTTGATCATAAACACCTTGAGCATCTGCTACGCGGATAGTAGCCTTTGCGATATTACTTTGAACCTTAGGAGCACCGGGAGTCGAAGTTTCTGTAGTAGCAGGCTTCCATACAAGGTTCTCATAATTCATGATGTCACTTTCAAATGCAGCACCACCAGTATTCGAGAACATGAAGGGTTGCATTGGTTCTACAGTACCAAAATCCTCAACACCATAAGCGTCCCAAATCAACGTATTTCCTTCTTGGCGATACTTATAGACTTGACCTTGCAAGCCTGTATGTCCTGCTTCGAATTGTGTCTTCAACTCGTTAAAGATTGCCTTCATATCAGCATCTCCCGTCCATGAGTTAGTTACTGTCGTAAAATTCTCATCAAATTTGAAGTTTTCCATATTCTCAATACCCATTAACGAACCCTCAATGTCAAATACCATCTTGGTACCTTTTGAGTTAGTAGAAGTAATAGAATACAAACCAAATGCACGATTGAATTTCGTATAATCAAGAGCGGTAGAATTGAGTATACCAATTTTTACCCAATTAAAACCATTCCATGCGTCAAATTGAGCACGATCCGTAGTATTCGAGGACGAAATCTTCGTAACGCCATTTGCAATCATCGGAACACCAAAGAATTGCACGAGGTTCTCCGTTGCGCTAACGCCCCAAGATTTAGATGTAAAGCTAACTGTTGCCTTGGGGTGTTTGTTACCCGTCACGTCAGGACTTAGCAAGAATTGTCCCATATTATCCTCTTCTGCCTCAATCACGAACTTAGTAGCATCTAAGCAAGTAACGCCATTACCTTCAATAATCAGAGTTGCATCTTTCGCAATGACAACATTACCTTGGATGGTAAGTGTGCCATAAACCGTCAGTTTTTTCCCAACTGTCAAAGTAGCTTCCTTTTCAACGACTAAGTTTTTACATTCAGCATCACCCTCTATGGTTTTGCTTTCTTTCAGCATAACATCGTCATCCTTAGTTGTTTCATCCAAGTCTTTTGCTTCAGCAGCTTCCTTACCACCTTGAATCGGGGTAACTACATACGAGGTTGTCCCATCTGCATTATCAACAGGAGTAACAACTGCGCTAATTTGATCAATATAGTCATCAATAGCATTATCCGAGAAATTTCCACCGGTAATAGTACCATTCAAAACTACATTGTCCTTAACTTCAGCAGTTGTTGTTAACGAACCAAGTTCGCCAGAAATAGTACCGCTTTCTATCACGACATCTGGAACTTTGGAGTTTCCTTGAGTTGCAACCTCTTCAATTCCATAACCATTATCAGAAGTGATCGTAGAATTAGTAATTGTTACGCCATCCAACTCGCCATAATCATTATTACTGTCAAGTACGATTGCACTACCACAGGCCATATATCCGTTACTAGATACTATAGGCTCATGATATTCAGGAGCAGTTGCAGCGACAGTCGCGCCATTCAAAACAACCTTACCGCCCTTGATATAAAGGCCATTACCACCATGAACTTTTCCATGAATATTCCATGTTGCAACACCTGCACCATAAATAGCCGAAGAGGACTCTCTATAAGACTCTCTTTGATCTAAAACTTCAGGTGCGTCTAGGTGATTCTTATCTCCATACCATTTTAGAGAAAAATGTTCAGCTACAGCATCTTTCGATGGGTTATTCAAAGTACATAGTTGATCATAAGCAGCTAATTCTGCATCTTTACTAACATTAACAACAGGACGATTTTCGCCATCTCCGGTAAGGTTACCAACGATTGTTATTGCGCCATAGTAACCATAAACATAGCAATCATTGAAATTTACAGTAACACCATAAGCTGCGGTTTCGCCACCATCTACCTTATCACCATTTTTCGGTGAGCGATAGATAATATCAAATGCATAGGCTTCCTTTTCCGCGGTTGTAATATTTAACTTTTTATCAACTGTTACTGTTGTGTAGTTTGCATCATTTGGATTAGTAGAACCATGAACTAACACAAGATAGTGACGGCCCATTCCTGTAGAAGCTTTCAAAGTACCTTCACCATTCAACGTAACGTTTGCATGATCAATATGCAATCCACATGTAGCGCCGCTACCAATAGTCACTGTTTTACCATTGAAGTTCCAAACATAAGTACGCTCGTTCTCAAAGAACAAGTCACTCGTTTCGAGAGCATCATCTATCATGTCAATAGTAGCGACATCGGTAGTCTGATTTGCTGCAATTGCATCGAGCGCGAGTTTGACAGACTCATGAGTTGTAGATTGTCCATCACCAATTTTAAGGGTGCAGACATCTTTTGCATTTACATTCACGCCAATCAGCAGAGCTGCTGCCAAAAGAGCGTAATTGAAAAGTTTTTTCATAATAATTTTTGTTTTTAAGTTTTAAAATAATAGATTAATCGTTATCCTATAACCGAGGAAGAAGAATATTCCAATTGTTCGTTATTCGAAGAACTAAAAAATCTTCGCCTACCCGATCATAGAAAGCATACCAATTAGTATGATTGCGTTTGTAAGAAAATACGAACTCACCATAATGACTTAACCCCTGAAATGTGTTCCGTTGATGATACGACAAATTGGGTATCGTCTCAAAACTATCAAGAATATCGTCATAAATAGATTTTGCATGCTCCTTAGAAAGGGAAGGATCAATAGAATTACCAATTCTAAATGAATACAACCCTGCAAGAACGCTAGCAAGATCATTATTGGCTTGTACAGATACTTTTAACATACGGCTTCAACACTAATTAGTCTGTCCAACAAAGCATGACCGAGTATTTTAGACTCTTCAATGGTCAAAAACTCTTTCTGTTCCAATGAAGCGATAAGCTCCGGTGAAGGATTCTTCATAATCTAAGTTTTAAAATGGTTAATTGTTTTGAAATTAATTAAAAACTAATTTCGGTTAATTGTTAATTGTTTTTTTGAATTTTTGGGTTAATTGTTTTCTGTTACAGGGAGTTTGGACCTCCGAGTAGGATTAATAAGTAATAATTTCTGTTTCGTGAATTTTGTGATTTTTGGGTTAATAAATGGGGTTAATTTTAATTAGACTATATGTCGTCTATTTAGTTTTCTTTATTTCGAATTAAATAATTGCAAGTCCTGTCCGCATAACATCTTCGTATAAGGGCGATGGATGACAATCTTCCATTAAAACAGGCTCAATGAGCGTATTGATATCCCACGTTGCCCCCCATAACGAAGACGAAATCTTCAGCCAATCCGCATCTTTTGGAAGTTGAGGAACAACCACCGCCACATCAATATCGCTATCCTTATGAGCCGTACCTTTGCTATAAGAGCCATACAAATACACCCTTGCGTCTTTCACAATGTGTTGTATTGCTTGTTTATATTGACGCACTATTTCTGTAACTTGCTTTTGATCCATCATCGTTTTTCCTATTTATTTTTACATATATACGCGCGTTCTCGCACACGCATATTTATATTTGGCTGCAAAGATACAACATTTTTTTGACATATGCAAATAAAAACTGCACTTTTTATCAAAAAATGCATTTTTTGCGCAAATGTCCGCTTTTTGCCACCAAAAACTTAGCGGAGACAGTGGAAAACGAAGGTGCGGAGGTTGGAAAAGATTTTCTTATCTTTTCGGAGGAGATCAATAATACCTCTCGCAGATTTATCGATCCCGTCAGGGATGACCTCCGGCGTTTGTAAGAACGTTTCAACCGCCTTACAATCCCAACTAATAGGGCGATGTTGGTGGCAAGCGAGGATGTAATAGCGATAGAGGTCCTCGTAAGCCATACGTTCCGGCTGCTGAAGAAGGGCGTCCACCGTTTGCCAAAGGGTTTTGAAGGCGGTTTGGTGGTTAAGTTGAGCGGGCGAGGCTTTGGCATTATCATTCAAAGCCGGATGGCGCATTTTAACAGCCGAGACTTCGCCCGACATCGTGTTTGTACGGAAGTAAATATTATCCAATTTACTCAGTTTTCCGGAGATAGCCGCAATCGGCGAGATGGTTTTAATGTTGCTCATGGAGTGCTTGTTCGTAAAGTTCGTGAAAAATAAACGTATTTATACTGGTTATCACCCGCTTACGGCGAGAGGAATAACGCTTTAGGTCATTCGAGTTAGCCGTCTTGAGAGCGTCCAGTTCCGCCTTATGTTCATGACGGTATCGGGCATATTTCTCCTCCCATTGCGCAAGGCGTTCCGGGTCACGCATATCCGCGCGGACTTGAGCAGAGATTTGTCCGAAAAGAGAGGTGTGCGTTTTCTGCGCCTCGGAACGAGGGCGGAGGTTAGGATGCTTAATCTTATAAGCATGGGTGCGCCCGTTGCGGGTGCGCAAGATGGTTTCAGAATCTTTGGTCATTTTCCCACTAAAACCAGCGTAAGGTTCGAGAAGTTGTACGTCTGCCATAATTGATGAATAAATTTAATTGTTTTTGCGATGAAAATGCGGGGCAAAGCATAGGCCCTATATGATTGATAATGAATATTTATTGATTATACTTTTATTATTCAAAAAATTTAGATATGTTCTGCGTATGTTCTGCGTATGTTCTGGGTATGTTCTGCGTATAATATGTAGTATGAATGAAGAATGAGGAATGAGGATTGAGGAATGAGGATTGAGGATTGAGGAATGAGGAATGAGGATTGAGGATTGAGGATTGAAGAATGAAGTCGCGGTTGCGAGCCGCGAAAGATAGACACCAACCCATTTCGAGAATTATTTCGGGTCGTGGTAGTCCTGTGACTCATTGTCTCTTTAGCCAATACCATAAAAACAAGTCATAAATATAATATGTTCCTTGTTCATAGGTAACAAAATCCTTTTCTAGCAGACCACGCATAGCCGATTGGACCGTACTAGCGGATAATAAACCATATTTACTAACAAAAGCGCCGGCGGTTATACGTTTAGTAGGTCCATTCTGAGCTAAAGCAAGCAACACCATCTTCTGTTTTTCCGGCAATCGGAATAGCGTTTCCTCGTAGCTATACCCTTGCGTATTAAGCACGTAATTCAAAGCATCATTCACCATATCCACCGTACATGTTTCGCCTTTTTCCGTCAATGCAAATAAGGTATTGAAGAGTTTCTGTGTGTACCACGTAATTCCCTTACTGTTTTCATAAACGACTTGAGTTACGCCTTCTGCAAGTTTGCGTCCGTTTTCCATGAAATGCCGTTTGGCAAACGCGTCGTATGCCTGTATATCAATGCTTCCCAGGTGCATAATAGAGACACTTTGAAAGAATGGACGAGAAGCGCTGGTAAACATAGAACTCATCGTATGACGTTGGCTACCGGCAAAAATAAACTGCGCATTATGACTATGTTGTACATGTGTTCGCAAAGTTGCTTCAATATTCTTCTCAGGATAATTTCCAATTTGCTGGAACTCATCTATGGCCACAATACAGGGGCGATCCGCAAGTTCAATATAATGAAATATCTCATCCAATGTTGTTTCAGCCTCTCGAATATCGCCTAACTGTACATTAAATGAAGGCTCGCCCATCGGCGAAAAAGAGATACCTGCTTGCAATGAACGCATACAATCCCAAAAGCGTTGCAAGACAGCTAAGCCATGCGGTTTAAGATGAGAAAGAATATTACGGCTTAACTTTAGGACAAATTCGCCTAAAGATTGAGTATCATATATGTCGATAAAAAAAGTATAATATGTATCTTGTAGTTTCGGTTGAGCAAAGTAGTGCCGGATAAGCCCACTCTTTCCCATGCGTCGAGAAGCAATTAATGCCACATTATTGCCATTCTCAATCTCCATACGAAGTTGTGATAGTTCTTTTTCTCTGTCACAAAAATACTTTTCCCCTTCATACCCACTGATTATAAATGGATTAGAAACACCTTTCATAAAATTATTACTTTATAATTATTATTTTATAATAAAATTAGTTTTTGGCTGCAAAATTACAACTTTTTCCCGACATATGCAAATTTTTCAGCAAAAAAACATATTTTATTCCCAAAATATTGCCATATTACGGGATTATATTCCCAAAATATTGCCATATTATGGGATTTCGAGAACTATTTCGGGTCGTGGTAGAAGTAATCCGAGATGGTGGTGACGCC
>CALCGR010000043.1 GCA_937901025.1 uncultured Bacteroidales bacterium | reverse complement strand
TTTACGTCTGCCGGACGATTATTTCTTAGATACTCCTGAGGCTTGTTTTTTAGGCTCTCGGCGGGTATCCCAAATGTCGATAATGTTGATTTTATCCGTAATATAATAAATCAATTTATTGTGCTTGGCTAGCCGAATACTCCTAAACAAGACTGATCCGCCTGTTAATAAACGTTCTTCTATGCCGGCATTGGGATTCGCCATCAGTTCTTGTTCAACGGCAATCGTATCATTGATATACTTAACCATAGATAGGTAGCCGAACTGCCGCTCAATATATCGCGCAGTATCCTCCCATAAAGAAAAGGCTTCTTTCTCCCAGACTAACTGCATCATAAGGCGTATTGGCTTATTAATTCGTCACGACGTTGAGAGCATTCCTCGGAGGTATAATAATTACCTTGCTCAATCTCTTGAACACCGCGCTCTGCACGATTTTGCAACTCCTCTATGGTATAAGGAGTCGTTGCCTCTGTGGTTGGCTCTATCAAATGTGCAGCCAACCATTGGCGGTTGTCTAAGGATAACGTACCTTTCAGGCGAAACAATAAGCCTTCTAATGCTAAATCACTCATAATTTAATTACGTTTTGCAGTTTTGCGCTGCAAAAATACAAAAAATAAATGACATACGCAAATAATTTTGCATATTTTTCACACAGATGCACAGAAAAGGGCGGTTAGCGTTCCTCGAAGGTGCCGTCGGTGTAGAAGATAAGGATCTTATCCACGAGCTTGACGGGAGTAGGGGTAGCGGTAGGGATTGCCGTAGCCGGCGTAGCCGCATTAGCGGGCTGCGTAGCGGGTGCGGAAGAGAGCGGAAGACCCGTCTGCTCAGGAGCTGCATCCTCGGGCCGTATATCGAAGAGCGATTGCTCTACGACCCCTCCGTTTTGCCGATACATCGGTCCTACGCCCAAGATCAGCCAATCGGACGAGAGCGTACGGAATCGATTCAGTACGCGTTGGAGTACATCTAAACTCGGATTATTACGCCCGGAAAGGATATTCGATATCGTTCCGGCTTGAATGCCCACTTCTTGGGCAAATTGCTTGGCAGTCATCTTTTCTGATTCAATAACCTGCTCTAATCGTTGACGCTCGTTCATAACACTTTCAACTCAAAATCGGGTGCAAAGATACGAAAACTTTTTCACATATGCAAATATTCAGCAAAGAAAATTAATTCACAGTTGTATTTTGCAACATTTGTGAAGCAAAAACCCAGTGTCCGGTGTTTGATGTCCGAAAAATGGTATATCTAATAGATGATGTATAATGTATAACATACTTATATTTAGTAATTTAGGAATTTATGAATTTAGCATACACAAGCGTATCAGGCGGATAGACAGAAAGGCTGATGGGAAGATAGGTGTTTAGATAAAGTAAAATGTATAAGTGCTGATATATAATGATTTAGGTGTAGAGGAGGAGAAGGTGTAGAGGAGGAGGGAGATGAAGGAAATAGGATTGAGGAGTGAGGAATTAAGGATTGAAGAATGAGGAAGGAAGAAAGAAGATTAGAGATAAAGATTTGAAAAGAATAAGGATGTAAGAAATGAAAAGTTCACAGAACTGCAAGGATTTTGCAGTTCACAGTTCTATGGGTACTCTACCCTATTACCCTTTCTTGTGTTTCCAACGGTTGTGGCTCCAGAGCCAGCGGGTGGGATCTTCGAGGATATTCATTTCCAGCAGTTGGGCGTATTTAGAAGTAATCGCCCATTCGGGTTCGTGTACGGGATCGAGCGTGATGGTGCGTACATCGATGATATAATACCCTCTTTTAGGAGAAGTGATATAGAAATAAAAGACCGGATAGTCAAACTTACGGGCAAGAACCTCACTACCGTCAAGAAAAGCGGTATCCTGATGGAGGAACGTGGTCCAGAAGCGGGAACTATTCGGATTGGGTTTCTGGTCAGAGAGCATACCGTAACCAATGAGCCTACCCTCTTGGCGGTTCTTGACGACGGCACGCAGGATTTGTTTTTTCTCTACCATGTGCGCTCCGCGTTGTGCCCGTATATCGAGCATAAGGGCGTCCATGGCTTTATTCTTCAGTTGGCGATAAACGCTGAACTCCTGAATCGGCGGTGTAAAACGGTTGCCTACCTCCGCCATCCATTCCCAGTTGGCGAGGTGACCGAGCATCACCATCGCTGCCCCGTGGGCGTGAATGGCTTGTTCGAGTTCGTCCAGGTGCAGGAACTGCACCCGCTCGTTCATCTCCGCTTGCGGGATGGTATAGCCGTAGATGATCTCGGCGATGGTATCGGCAAGGTGATGATAGAAACCCTTGGCCAAGGCTTGAATCTCGGCTTCGGATTTATCGGGAAAACTATTGCGTAGGTTCTTATACACCACCCCTCGCCGGTAGCGCAACACATAATACGCCAGCGGATAGAGGATGCCGTTCGTTAGTCCATAGTGCACATTCAGCGGCAGGCGGGATAATATCTTAACAATACGTTTCACTCTTCCTCGTACCAGCCTTGTTCCAGGCCGTATTGCATCTCGGCATCTTGAATCATCTGTACTTGGACACTCGTGAGCGAACGCTTATCCGCTTGCGCGGCTTTGAGGATAAACTCGAGCTGCTCCGTCTCGTCCACTTCGCCATCGAGGTAGATGATCTCCCCCGTCTCTACGTGCTCCTCCGCCAAGCCGACCGAGAGGAGGTATTCATCCATCTCGTCCAGCACAAAAAGGACATCGTCCGGGGAGAGACCTTGGCGGTCTTGCTCGGGAATAAATTTGTAGATGTTTTCGACCCATTCGCGTTCTTCGGGGTCCAATAAACTCATTTCAATCGTCGATTTTTGCATAATTTTTCAAAATTATTTGCAAAGATAAGGAATTTTTTGTAACTTTGCAAGCAAATTCGTAATAAAAATGAATAATTTAGCAAAAAGAACTGTTTTTGGGGCCATTTATGTGGGGTTAGTCGTTGCCTCCATCTTAGTCCACCCTATTTTCTTCGGGTGTTTGTTTTTGGGTATTACCATGTATGCTATGTACGAATACTGTAACCTCGTAAAGGTTCACCTTGCCTACAAGGTTATATCCATCATCCTTGGCGGGCTTGCTTTTGTGGGGTCGTGGTTGCTTGAATTTACCGAGCATATTCTTGCTGACGATCCTTTCGGGTTTCTCATCGCGTATGTTAGCGTACTAGTTACATCTATGATTGCCTCATTGGCGATGAAGCAAGACAATCCTTTTCATTGTTGGGGAAACTTGTTGATTAGCCAAATCATTGCGTGGCCGTTTGTGTTGATGAATCCGATATTAGCACAAGACAAATACTTACTGTTGGTTCTCTTTATCACCATTTGGGTTAACGATACGGGTGCGTATTGTGTAGGTTGTTTAACGGCTAAACGCACTAAAGGCAACCACAAGATGGCTCCGAATATCTCTCCCAACAAGTCTTGGGAAGGACTGTTTGGCGGTTTTGCTTTCGCCTTGGCGGCGGGCTATGTCTTCTATCGTGTCGGTTGGATCGATAGTTGTTGGAAGTCCCTGATCATCTGCCTTGTGATTGCGATAGCGGGCACGTTTGGAGACTTGATGGAGAGTAAGATGAAACGTGCGGTAGGCGTGAAAGACTCGGGTGTGTTCTTGCCCGGTCACGGGGGTGTGCTGGACCGCTTCGATAGTCTGCTGTTAGCTACGCCTATGTTATACCTGATTTTACACATTCTATAAGATGAAAGTAGCCATTATCATATTAAACTGGAACGGCGCAGCGATGCTGCGCAGATATTTACCTTCGGTAGCAGGTAGACCCACCCCGACCCTCCCTCATAGGGAGGGAGAAACAGCACTGTCTGTCAGACTCATTGTGGCGGATAACGGTTCAACGGATGAGAGCGAGGCGGTGGTCAAGCAGTTTAAGGGCGTGGAATGGTTGCCGCTCGGCAAGAACTACGGTTTTGCGGAGGGGTATAACCGCGCCATAGCGACGGTGGACAGCGATTACGTGGTGCTGCTGAACTCCGACGTAGAGGTGACGAGCGGATGGTTAGAGCCCCTCATCGAGGCGATGGAGGCGGATAAGACGATAGCCGCTGTACAGCCGAAGATATTGAGTTGGACGAGCAAAGAGAGCGGGGACAACCCGGTCAAGTTCGAGTACGCGGGTGCCGCCGGCGGCTTGATTCATTGGTTAGGCTATCCGTACTGTCGGGGACGGGTGTTCTCGAAGATAGAGACGGACCATGGTCAGTACAACGAACCTGCGGATATCTTCTGGGCCTCAGGCGCGTGCATGTGCGTACGCACGAATATATATAAGGAATTAGGCGGACTGGATGCACTGTTCTTTGCGCACCAGGAAGAGATTGACCTTTGCTGGCGGATGCACCGAAGCGGGTATAAAGTAAGATATATCCCCTCTTCGGCGGTGTACCACTTAGGCGGAGGCGCACTGAACTACGAGCACCCGCAAAAGACTTTCCTTAATTTCCGCAATAACCTGCTGATGCTGTATAAGAACCTCCCCATCCTCAAACTGATAGTGGTGATGGGTTTTCGTTTTTACCTCGACTACGCCGCGGCACTGATGTACCTGGTAAAAGGTAAACCGAAGAACGCATGGGCGGTAGTGAGAGCCCGTGTGGCGTTCTCTATACTAAGCTTCAAATGTAAGCGGAAATTCTTCTGATTAGAATCCGAAACTAAACCCGCCCATGGCGGTTACGTTCTGTCCCAAGTAATACGTGGGGCAGTATTCTTGTGCGCTCGTTCCGCGGGCGTTATTATAACTCACGTTCGCGCGCAGGTACATGTTCGGGTGTACTTCGTACACAAAGTCGAGGGCTACGACCTCATTGCGGAAGATGGGTTCCTCAAACGGTTTTTGGGATAGCGCATACCCTATTCCCGCCTCCTCGTTGATCTTATGTCCCTGCGCATCGCGGGCTACGCGAAGGTAGGGATAATGGGTGTACTTCGTATCGTGGGTATAGCTGAGTTTGAGGGTCATCCCGCGGATGGGCCGATACGATATCTCGCCGAAGATCGACTGGGCATTATCGCCCATATATTGGCCTAAGTCGTAACTATTCGACGTATAGTCGAGTACATCGATAGAGTGCGTATAGCACGCCACGTTCGTGCGACAGAACTCCCCTTTGAGGCTCAGTCCTTTGACGGGCCATCCGCCCCAGTCAAAGCCGACTACGTAGGAGAAAGGATTATGCTGGCCGTAGGACGACGAACCTTTCTTCCAGCGGGCGGCACTGAACTCGTCGAGATAGAAGGATCCGTAGATCTTCAGGTGGTCTACGGGTCGGAGTGTAATCGTACCGAACACCTGGGAGTTCTGGTTTTGGGTTTTGGTACCCTTGGTCAGCAGGTGGTCAAGGGACTTATAGAATGCGATGGGAATGAAATACGCGGCTTGGATATTGTCCTCAGCGTAGATAATCGAGTTACCCACGGAGAAGGAGATATACTTAATCGGCAGGAACGTGAACATATTTGCCGCCATGAACTTATTGTGCGGCCGATATTCCTTATGCTGCGTTCCGTCGGTCTGGTTCTCCATATAGTAACGGGTAGAGTCGAGCACGTTACTGATGAGCCATGCGTGGAAATAGTCGAACTGGAACCACTTGCACGGGGTGATCTGCAACGACAGTTGCGGTACGGCGGGAGCGCGGTTGTTGATTATGTTCGAAGCGTGGTACGCATCGCCCCATCGTAGTTCTTCGCGCTTGAGGCTGATACTCCCGAACCACGCATAGACGGAGATACCGCCTTTGGAATCCGAGAAGTCGCCGCCGTAGGAGGCCTCCTTATACTGCGTTCCCGGAACGAGGTTGAGGGCCTGTTGTCCCGTTACGGATTGGTTGAGTCGCGCCCCCTGCATCGTTCCTTCGGGGAAGTAGTCTTTGCTTAGCCAGTTGCCATAAAAACTCTGGTCGCGCAGCGAGCCCCAGAGGCTGACGTGGTGGGCGATATCCATCTTGAGGTCCAGTCCGTACCAACGTTTGAGGATAGCCCCTTTCTTAGAGCCGTAGATATCCGCACCGAGGATGGGCTCGATGGACATCTTAAACACTTTGTTCTTCGTTAGATAGGAGAACTGGATATTCGCCAGCGACAGGTCAAACGTCTGATGGTCGGTGTATTGTACATACCGATGGGCCCCGGGTATCGTGTCGCGCTCGAGGGCAAAGACGTCGAGGTAGAAGTCGAGGTTATCCCGCTGCTGCTTGCTCATAAGCGAATCGCGCTGTTGGGCTTCCAGCAGCATCGAGGCTACCTGACCGCGGGAATACGGACGCACCGCCGTTTGGTGCACGATGATACCGTCGGTGATTAGGTCATCGAGGTAGTCGTATATCTGCGTATAGTTGAGGGGTACGGGGATATCCTGTGCCCTACCCCAACTAATGGTCAGACAAGCGACGAGCAGTATCAGCGTGCGACGGAGCGACATTATTTCTTTTTCTTAGTAGCTTTCGGGATATAACGGGCATTGAGAGCCGTGATGATCTCGTCCGTGATGTCATAGCCTTCGGTAGCGGTCAAGACGTTATCGCGACCTTGGTTCGAGAGGATGAGGTGGAAACGACCATCCTGATTGTACTCATTGAGGTAGTTCGTCAGCGAGTCCGCCAGGCGGATATTCAGGGCTTGTTGCTCGGTGAGGATATCCTGGGTCAGTTGCTCCTCCAGGGCTTGCAGCTCCTCCTGCTTGCGTTGCAGACGGTTAGCCTCGTTCTCGGCGCGTTCGCGGGACAGGAAAGCGTTATTCTCCACTTTGCGTTGGAAGTCCGCATACTCGTTTTGGAAGGTGCGCATCTTCGTGTTCAGCTTCAGGCGGGCATCCTCCTGCTTCTTCATCAGTTGTTCGCCGCACTCTTGCGCCAACGTATAGTTCAGCAGTACGGAGTCCAGGTTAATGAACGCAATGGGCAGGTTGCCTTCCACGGCTTCGGCACCTTCGGCTGCGTGGTGACAGCAGGGTTTGCCGGTGAAATGAAGAACGAACAGCGCCGCAATGGCAATAACTAATACGGCATCAATAATAATTTGAATCTTTTTCATAATACGTATAATTAAATTGATTTAACATCGATTTTGTTCTTTGGGTGACGCATCTGAACGTCCTGCGTGCGAATGCAATGAATACCGCGCTTACGCATAGCTTCGCTTTGACCGATATCCTTGCTGCTGAACTGTCCGTTTTTCTTTACGATAATACGGATACTCAGTCCGATAAAGGCCAGACCTAAGAGCGCTATCACAATCCAAACTTGGTCCATAATTCAATAATGCGCTGCAAAATTACAAAAAAATTTGCATATGTCCAAAAAAAAGTGTATCTTTGTGCCGATTTTTGATAAATTATCGCGTAATCTATTTAAAATAATAAGGAATTATGGCAAATAACACAAATTCGCAACCCGGTACGCTGTACAATGCGTTGACCGCGGGGAGCAAGATTATCGGTACCATCGTAGCGGATTCGGACATCCGCATTGACGGTACGGTGGAAGGTGACCTTACTTGCACGGGTAAGGTAGTTATTGGTGAGCAGGGGAAACTAAAAGGCACGATCAGTTGTCAGAATGCGGAGATCCTCGGTGCCATGGACGGGAAGATGGAGGTGAAGGGTACCCTCGCTTTGCGCGCCAGCGGAAACATCAAAGGCGATGTTATCACCCAGGTGCTCATCGTAGAGCCGGAGGCGATATTCAACGGCTCGTGCTCGATGAACAAACCCGCGGCTGAACCCGTAAAGAAATAACGTGTTTTTATGAAGATTAAACCTTTTCGCGGTATTCGTCCGCCCCGTGAACTCGCTGCTCAAGTAAGTTCGCGTCCTTACGACGTGTTAGAATCGGAGGAAGCCCGTGCCGAAGCGCAGGGGAACCCCATGTCGCTGTACCATATCATCAAACCCGAGATTAACTTTGAACCGGGTACCAATGAGTTTGACCCGCGGGTCTACCCCGCTGCCGTGGAGCAGTTTCATCTGTTTCAAAAGAACGGCTGGTTGAAGCAGGATAGTAAGGAGAATTACTATATCTATGCCCAGACCATGGAGGGTCGCACCCAGTATGGTCTCGTAGTCGCCGCTTGGGTGGAGGATTATATGGAAAAGCGCATCAAGAAGCACGAACTCACGCGTCGCGACAAGGAGGAGGACCGTATGAAACACGTACGGGTGAATAACGCGAATATCGAACCGGTGTTCTTCGCCTATCCGCATCGCGACGACTTGGATGCCATCATCGCTGCCGTCACGGCGAAAACGCCCGAATACGACTTCGTATCCTCCTTGGACGGCTTCGACCATCGGTTCTGGGTGATTGACGATGAGGCCACGATACAGCAGATAACCAATATCTTTGCTCAGATTCCCGCGATGTACATTGCGGACGGGCATCATCGCTCCGCCGCGGCTGCGCTGGTAGGAAACGAGAAGAAGATGCAGAACCCCCATCACCGGGGCGACGAGGAATATAACTTCTTCCTGGCGGTCTGCTTCCCCGATAACCAGCTCAAAGTGATGGACTATAACCGCGTAATCAAGGACCTTAATGGCCTTAGTTCCGCTGAGTTCCTGAAGGCGCTGGAATCGCATTTCGCCGTAGAGGACACGGGTACTGCCATCTATCATCCGAAGGCGTTGCACGAGTTCGCCTTGTATCTGGATAAGCATTGGTATAAACTGACCGCCAAGTCCGGCAGTTATGACGATAACGACCCCATCGGCGTGCTTGACGTATCGATATCCAGTAAGTATATCCTGGACGAGATCTTGGGCATCAAGGACCTTCGTTCCGACAAGCGTATCGACTTCGTTGGCGGTATCCGCGGATTGGAGGAACTGCAGCGTCGCGTGGATAGCGGTGAGATGCGCATCGCGTTAGCCCTCTATCCTGTCACCATGCAGCAGATCATCACCATTGCCGACACGGGCAATATTATGCCGCCGAAGGCTACGTGGTTTGAACCCAAGTTGCGCTCGGGACTCATCATTCATGCGCTCGATTAAGGCCCTCATATTACTTCTCCTCCCCACCCTGCTTCTCGCCGGGTGCTCGATTAGTGCGCGCGTCAAGAAAGCCGATAAGAAATTCGCTATCGGGGAGTATTACGACGCCGCGGATATGTACAAGAAACTCTATAGCCATATCCCTTCCCAAAAAGAGAAGAAGATGAAGGCGCACGTCGCCTTCCAACAGGGCGAGTGCTATCGTATCCTCAATAG
>CALCGR010000042.1 GCA_937901025.1 uncultured Bacteroidales bacterium | reverse complement strand
TGGTTAATAAATTGGGGTTAATTGGGAGGCTTGTGCACTTGTCTCTTCACCCTACCTTTACGTCAAAACGGCAAAAAATTACACGATTTTTCAAAAAAAATGCAAAAAAAATGCTTGACAAATTTTAAGTTGAACTTTAAATCTGTCAAGCAATCTGTTAATTAATTATCATTCAGTGCCTTATATTATTTATAATTTTTCTTCAATAACTGTAAGGCGCGTACTTTTAAACGTCTGATCCATTCATGACTATGTCCAAATTTAACGGAGATTTCTTCCAATGTCAGTTCCTCTGCTTCAAAACCGTATAGGTGTTGAATAACAATACGCTCGTTATTTGTGAGGGTCGCCAATACCCTCTTTAAGCGCAGGTGGAGTTCCGCTGCCTCTTCTTGTTCTATGATGACTTGTTCAATACATTTACCATCAGTGATAGTTTCTGCAAAGGTAATATAATCATCGTCCTCGACATCGACCACTTCATCCATACTTCTACGTTTCTGCGTAGCCAATTCGGGAGTACGTTGTGGAATAGCCACTACGTTGTTATACTGAAGTATCGCCATATTGATGTACTTTCTTATCCACCAACTGGCGTAGGAGGCGAATTGGATGCCGCGGGCGGGGTCGAAGCGTTTGGCGGCTTCGATGAGTCCGATGCGGCCTTCCTGCATCAGGTCCTCCGGATCCACGTTCGCTACTTTGAATTGATTGACTATGACGCGCACTAGGCGGTCGTGTTGTTTGATAAATTCGTTATTGATAATCATAAGGTAGGATAGATTTTGGCAAAAACAAAGTTGCGCAAAGTGATGTAGGGTTTGGGGGATTTGAGTTGGGCTCTAAAATCCTTTTCATAATGCGCACGCAAGAGCGGTGAGGCAAGAATCTCGGTTGTCATTTTTTGTGCCTCGGCAAACTTCGATTGCGCTTTACGTTCGTTGTCCGAATAGGGCGAGCTTCGAGGTTTGGGTACACGGCTGGCATAACAGGTGCCGTTTTTGCGATGGTGAATGACGAGGTTGCCTACGCGACCGGAGATTGACTGGAAGGGTCCATTGAGAATTACTTTCATAATGATTGGGGGGTTAGAATCGGAGATGCGAAGATCTCCGATGGTTTGACATTGTTTTTGGGCATTGGAAGCGTCTGTAGATGAGACGGTTATCCTATGGTGCTCTGTGGGTGCTCTGTGGGTGCTCTGTTTACGAGAGGTGCCGTATCGGTCGCCGAACTCGTGGCGATGGGCCTGTTGTGCCGGTGAGGCACGTCGGGGTTTATGCTGGATGATACAGCGTCCGTTGAGCATACGAGTATAGAGTTTGTCTCGTTTAGAGACGGAGCCACGCATGGTGGCATAAGGTTCAATTAATGTTGCGATCATATTATTGAATGATGAATTGAGGAACGAGCCGCGAAGCGGAGAGTTCCGATATATCGGATAAGTGGTGCAAGTGCCGCAAGTACCGCAAGTATTTTCTTAAATGTACCTACGCGCGTATGTGTGTATATACAAAACAACTTGCGGAACTTGCGTACTTGCGTTATACATCGATTGCTTCACGAGCTTGGAGTTTACGTTGGTTATCTATGTCTATATTTTGAAGAACCACATAACCATGTCTTTTCTTATAATCTCTGCGCACGTATCCCTTACTCTGCAAGAGGGCACCAAACTTATTATTCGGCATCGGATTCGGAATACTTCCATAGTTCCTTAAAATGGCACTGATCTCCGACGCACTCATAAACACCGCTCCGGCATCGCCGGGATTAGCGGGCGAGAAATAGACGGGTAAGAGTTGTTCCTCCGTGACAGGCATCTTATTGTCTTCTTGGTGTACCTCCAAGACCTGAATCTCATCTAAGTCGAACCAGTAGTTAAACCCGTGACGAACTAAATACAGGGCTTCTCCATAGATCTGTGCATACGGAAATACCGCGGGATTCCAGTTAAATGGGTTCTCGATAGACTCCACCTCGAAGGGTAACCAACGTCGGTTACCGGTATCGTCCGTGAGGAACTGCGGATTATTTCCGCTACCGCAGAAAGACGCTACGCGCACGCGCTTTTCTTTTGTATAGGCGTATGCAGCACGCTCATCCACTTCGATACTGGTGATGACCGATTTGAACTGGTTCAGTTCGCGCGGTGTGAGGGCATCTATCTCATCAAGGAAGATGATTCCATACTCTGCGAGTTTCAACCGTTCATCCTTATTGAGGTCGTGCGGATTGGACATCTTCGTCCCGTAAGCGCGTAAGCACGGAGGAAGAAGGTGTTCCAACCAAGTGGTTTTGTAGATGCCTTGACGACCGATGAGAATCAGAACCTCTTGGTTCACCACCTCATCAAAGAGCCACGAAGCCACCATAGCTACAAACCACTTGCGGAAACAGTGTTTCCAAAAGGCTTGGGAAGAAAGACCGAGAGGATGAGAGGCAGAAGGGCTGAGGGGCTTCTTATCCTTGACGGTCACCTGATTGCTGAGCCAGTCGATAAAAGAGTAGCCATTGTGGTCATTGGGG
>CALCGR010000041.1 GCA_937901025.1 uncultured Bacteroidales bacterium | reverse complement strand
GCAAAGAAATTACTAACATGATACCCGAAACTACCGTAATACGGGTGCTCCTGAATCGCCATAATCTGCAAGCAGTTGTATCCTAACTCCGCTACACGAGGCAGTACCTGCTGACGGAACTGCTCGTAACTATTCACGCGCTCCTCTTCCCCCGACATACCGATATGACACTCGTAAATAAACAACGCCTTATCCTTCCCCGCTTGCCACTTAATCTCCGGTCGTTTCCCAACTCCTCTATCCCCTACTCCTCTCCTCCCCACATTCCAAACTTGGGCGGAAAAGATCTTCGTCTGCTCATCTTGCACTACGCGGGTAGCATAACTGGGGATGCGTTCGCCCCAACCGCCGTTCCATTCCACGAGCAGTTTGAAGAGTTGTCCGTGTTGCAAAGCATCGGCTGGCCACTCTTTCTCCCATACGCCATTGCCTACGGGTTGCAGACGATAGTTCTCGTCTTTGCTCCAGCCGTTCATGTCCCCTTTGACATAGATAGCCGTCGCATTCGGGGCCCATTCGCGCAGCACCCAACCGGTGGCGGTGCGGTGCAAACCGAAATACAGGTAACCATTCGCCCAGTCCTTGAGGGCGGCGCCCCCGGTTAACTCCTGCTCCTTGCGGAGCGCATAATCATATCGTCCTTGGATAGCCGACTCAAACGGCTTCAAATAAGGGTCGTTAGCAACAATCTTTAGCATATCACACGGGTTTTAACAATGAGTTTACGATAATTTACGTTCGGGTCGGCAATGCCGGGCTGATGAGCGTCTTCGGGGAAGAAAACGACGAACTCCCCTACTTGCACCTCGGCCATATTCGTGGCTTGCTCGCGATAGAGTGCCATATCGATGGCCTTGTCGTAAGGCTTGTCTATATGGTGACACGTCTCCTTCGACTTCCATCCCATCGACTCCGCACCCGTAATCGGGATTTGGATATCAATATAATCGTTGTGGGTCTCAAAGAGGCAATCCTCTATGAGCTTGCCGTGAACATCCAGCACTTTGATAAGTAAGTTGTTTTCTTCTAACACGACCGTCCCTGCCGGAATCGACTTTACATCTGTCTTTTGCAGCCAAGCCATCACTTTGTCAAAGCGGGGAACCACCTCGAAATAACGGCTTGCATTCTCTAATCTATCAAGTATCATAATCAAGAATTTTATTTGCGACTGCAAATATACAACAAATTTTGCATATATGCAAATTTTTTATGAAAAATACAGAATTATTTGCAAATATCGAAAAAAAGTTGTAATTTTGCAGCGTAAAATTGTAAAA
>CALCGR010000040.1 GCA_937901025.1 uncultured Bacteroidales bacterium | reverse complement strand
CTTCGTTTCTTGATAAGCATTATAATACCCACAATCATTACTACAATTCCAACACCGCCAAATATAAGAATACTAAGCGGAGTTATAATACCTACAAGAAGTAACAATACTCCTATAATTATCAATACAATATCCATCTATACACCTTTATCTACCTTAGCACCTTTAACATCTTCCTCAACAAGCTTAAGTTTGTTCATAAGATCCTTTACTTCCTGCTGCGCACTTTCCATCTTATTTGTCATATTTGTAAGTGTCTGAGCATTCTCTACGATATCTTCAGTAAGTTCTTCTTGCTCTTTGCGTTTTTCTTTAGCAGAATCAATCTTCTCCTGAACTTCTTCCTCTTTCTTCTTCGCGGCCTTAGCTTTTTCCTTCTCTTTTTCCTGTTCTTCTTCGATGGAGATGGCAAATATCGGGAGTTTGCTGGTAAGGGTGAAGCTGTCGCGGGGGTAGCGTCTGACGAGGGTTTCGCGGATTGCTTCTTCGCTTCCGCCATACACATACGCGGTGTCGAAGTAGGAGAAGCCGCGTTCCATGAAGACATCGATCATGTTTTACAGGGTTTTAAGGTCGATGTCGGTCATATCATCGGGGTTGTTGAGCGGCAGGCGCATAAGGCCGAAGCCGAGTTTTTTTTCAAACGGGTTGTCCATCATAATTCCTGAGGATCAGGTTTTGGGTGTCATACCAATAAGTTTCTCATTGAAGGAGTGGTGTCCGGGAATTATGATGCCGCGAAGTGATTTAGGAGGGGGGGGTTCTGGAGACGGGATGCGGGAGACTTTCTCTTTGGTTTTGCCGGGGAACCGCGAAACACACAGAAAACACGGAGTTCCACCGAAAACTGTGATGCCACGAAAAGATTTAGTCGCTTTTTTTGGTTCATGTGCTTTCCTCCGCGAGTTGTTTGTTAAACAAATAATTGCAGTTTCTCATGATGTGTCCCTCTGCTCTTTTCCAAAATACTTCCTTTGGCGTTCGTAATCTCCCACTTACATCGTCGAGACTTCTATGTGGCCTGACGGTATTGTACCAGATAACAAACTCTTCAAACGTCGCAAATTCCCCTCTGAACTGTTTGTAGGTGCCAAACCATCTCTCAACTATTCCGTTTGTCTGAGGATGTTTGACTCTCGCCAGGATGTGAGTAATCTCTTTCTGTTTGCAGAATCTTTCAAACGCATGTTCCGCATTTCCTTGAAAATCTCTGGTATTTGCGTAAAATTGCGTACCGTGATCGGTAATCACTTCTCTGATAGGGGTGATGTACTCGTAAGTTTCGTATGCTTCCTGAAGCAGCTGAATGGAGAACTCGGTAGTAGCACGGGGAAATTCTCCTCCCGCGAGGATCATCCGGCTTGCATCATCCAAAACAACACATACCTGCTTGCCGTTGTACTTACTTTCGTGCCAGTCCATGTGTACTGCGGATAAACTCTCCTCGCGTTCGTAACGAATCCATGCAGGGCGACGGAATCCTTTTTTCGGCTCAGGTTCGGTCATATTTTCCTCAAGGAGAACACGGTGAATCATTCGTTCTCCAATGGTAATTCCGAGATTGAACAAGAAATATTTATGCAGAGCACGACTCCCAATACCCAGACGTTTCTTCTCACTCAGAATCAGATTACGCATTGCAGGACTCGGGACATTTGGAGGACGGCCTAGACGCTTCGGAGCGGGGTATAAGCCCGTTTTACGATAGGCTTGGACGAGTTGGTAAACACGTTCCGAGGTGATATGATACATTGAAGAGACCTGAATGACGGGGAAATGCCAGTCAACCACCAGGGTGATGATTTGGATGATCTCATCTTGACTTAGAACCACACGAGATGGTTGGCGCGAAGGGCGCAAAGAACTACTAAATCTTTTTGTGGCATCACAAAACCGGTTCTGACGCCGTCCGTCTCCATTGAGGTCAGGAGAATCTCCCCCGCACCGCGCCTGACCGCATCCTGCGCCCACGCAATGGCGTCCATACTGGTCGGGTGTGGCTGCCACCATAGATGACAACCTCATCCCAGCAGTACGGCCGTCTGCAAGATGCACGGGAGTTACGCTGCCACGCATCGCATAGTTTCGGCGCACATCCTCGGCAAGCACAATACACTGGTTGCCGAACAGTTTCGCTCCCTCGGTAATGACCTCCGGCGTCTTCACTGCCGCCGTGTTCAGACTTACCTTGTCGGAACCTGCACGCAAAATCTCCTGAATATCCTTTGCGGTCCGGATACCGCCGCCAACGGTCAGCGGCAGAAACAGCTGGTCAGCAGCACGGCCGATAACATCGACCATCGTCTGGCGGTTGTTCTTTGAAGCGGCAATATCCAGAAACACCACTTCATCGGCTCCCTGTTCGTTGTAGGTCCGCGCAAGCTCAACCGGGTCCCCGGC
>CALCGR010000039.1 GCA_937901025.1 uncultured Bacteroidales bacterium | reverse complement strand
CCAAACCCCAACACTCCGCCGGCTGCATCCTCCTGCCCAGCCGAGAGTTAGAAACCCAATTAACCAACAAACTCCGTAACGCCCATGAAACGATTTATCTTGATGTTTGCGATCCTCGCTTTGGCGAGCTGTAAGACCCCGCAGGTCGTCCCCTTGGTCCTCCGTGATTCCGTGAGCGTGACGTATCGTCCCGGGACGGTTCTGCCTCTCACAGATTCCGCAGATTCCACGGATCCTGCCCCCACCTTCGGGGGTGCGATTGCGGTCAAGCCTCGGCACGATGGGTTTGCTCCGCAAGCCCAGGGGTGTCTTTCGGCTAGACCTCTACAGATTCCACAGATGATTAGGGTGGATACTATCGTGGTCGAACGGTGGCACACGCAGCAGGTGCCGGCGCCCGACAAACCCATCCCTCGGTTCTATAAGGATTGTACCAAAGGTTTCTGGATTCTGTTAATTTTGTTCCTCGGAAGTTTCGGCTTCCGCATTCTCAAGGCAATCTACCTCAAAAGGTAGGTTGCTTTTTTTTATGCCTTTTTGTGCAAAATTGAAAAAAATAGCAGAAAATAGCAAAAAATATTTGCACATATCAAAAAAAAGCAGTACTTTTGTGCGCTGAAACAATCGAAAAATGATATGATTAGTTCACAAAACAATATTTTGTTGGATTTGTATGCCTCACAGAATACGGTTTTTACAATGACTCAAATCCAATTGATGTATCCTACAATCTCATCAACAGCATTGGCTTTGCGTATGAATCGTTGTGTGCGTACGGGTCGATTGATAAATCTTCGTAAAGGAATATATGCGAAGCCGAATTATAATCCTTTAGAGCTAGCATGTAGTTTATACACGCCCTCATATGTTAGTGGCGAATATATATTGCAACGTGCGGGAGTTGTGTTTCAATATGATTCTGCAATAACGATGATCAGTTACCTTGGTCGCGAATTGGAGATAGATTCTAATACGATTATATATCATAAGATAAAGGGAGAAATCATGATTCAGCAGCAAGGATTGGTACAAAAAGGGAATGTGACTATGGCTACGCCCGAGCGTGCGCTTCTTGATATGATGTATCTCAATAAGAATTTTTATGTTGATAATGCACATATATTGAATAAAGATTTGATAGCAGAGATATTACCTATTTATAATTGTAAACGATTGGAACAACGAGTACAAAAACTTTTGAAAGATGGATTTGAATAAACACAAAATGTATATGCTCCGTATTCTGAAAGATATCTATACGGACCCGGATTTAAATAGTCTCCTTGGCTTTAAGGGAGGTACGGCACTTATGTTTTTTTATAACTTGCCGCGTTTCTCCGTGGATTTGGATTTTAACCTGCTTGATGTAAACAAGGAAGAATTTGTTTTTGAACGGGTGCAAATTATTTTGCAGCGTTATGGGCGCATTATTGATGCAGCGCGTAAGCACTTTGGTCCTGTGTTGGTATTGGATTATGAGTCCGGCGAGCGTAACCTTAAAGTGGAGATATCCAATCGTCAATATCAAACGCCAAATCACTATGAATTACGTCAGTTTATGGGTATTAACGTTCGCTTACTGACGGCTCCAGATATGTTTGCCCATAAACTATGTGCTTTGTTGGATCGTACGGAGACGACCAATCGTGATATCTTTGATGTATGGTTTTATTTATCCAATAATATGGAGATTAACCCGCTCATCGTTGAGGAACGAATGGGGCAAGATCTCGATACCTATTTGGAGCGTTGCATTAAACATTTAGGAACATTAAGCAACAAACAAATGCACGTGGGTTTAGGAGAATTGCTTGATAACAAGATGAAGACTTTTGTTCACACTCGCCTTTTAAGCGAAACAATCAGTCTTCTTCAAATCTACCGTGCTTGTCCACTAATCGCAAAAAACGCATAAATTTTGCAAAAATATTTGCATATATTAAAAAAAAGCCGTAATTTTGTACCCCAAATCTATAAATCTAATGTCATTAACTATGCTATGAAACGTATTACAATTTTTATGATGATAGCTTTAGCTATCAGTGCATGTAAAAGTAAAGAAGAACGTTTCGTCGATCACCTGATGCATCAGATGACCTTCGAAGAACAACTCGGTCAACTCAATCTACTACCCGTTGCCGGGGAGATCGTGACCGGAGCGGCAGTAGGCGAATATGACTTAGGCGACCGCATCGCCAAAGGAGAGGTGGGTGGACTATTTAACCTCAAAGGCGTAGATAAGATCCGCGAAGCGCAACGGATTGCCGTAGAACAGTCCCGACTGGGGATTCCTTTAATCTTCGGTATGGATGTTATTCATGGTTATGAAACCGTCTTCCCTATCCCCCTCGCTATGTCTTGTTCGTGGGACACCGCGGCTATCCGCCAATCTGCTCAGATAGCCTCTAAGGAAGCGACCGCCGATGGCATATGCTGGACCTATTCCCCGATGGTGGATATCTGTTGGGACGCCCGCTGGGGACGTATTGCTGAAGGCAATGGAGAAGACCCGTTCTTAGGTTCCGCTATCGCCAAGGCGATGGTAGAAGGATATCAAGGACAAGACCTTACCGACCCAACGACGATGATGGCTTGTGTCAAACACTTTGCTCTCTACGGCGCTGCGGAAGCCGGACGCGACTATAACACCGTTGATATGAGCGAATACCGTATGGCCAACGATTATCTGCCTCCTTATAAAGCCGCAGTTGATGCCGGCTGCGGTTCCGTCATGGCAGCGTTCAATACCATCAACGGACTGCCCTGCCACTGCAATAAGTGGCTCTTAACCGACGTACTTCGTAACCAATGGGGATTCAACGGGTTTGTGGTAACGGACTATACGGGTATCTTGGAACTGATTGCCCATCGGATGGGACCCGACCGCGAAACGGTGGGCGCTCGTGCCTTGGAGGCAGGATGCGATATGGATATGGTTTCTGAAGCCCTTACTATTCAAAAAGACCGCAAAGCGGTCAAACAAGCTTGCCGTCGCGTACTGATAGCCAAATATCGCTTGGGACTCTTTGACGATCCTTATCGTTATTGTAACTCGGAGCGTCGGGCTACGGACATCTATACCGACGCTAACCGCCAACTCGCCCGCCAACTCGCTACGGAGTCGTTTGTGCTGCTCAAAAACAAAGCGGTCTTACCTTTGCAGGAATCGGCCAAGGTAGCATTGATCGGCCCCTTAGCCGATACCCGCGCGAATATGCCGGGCACATGGTCTGTGGCTGCCACGTTTGACCGTTACCGCACCTTGCGCGAGGCGTTTGAGCAGGTTCTGCCGAAGGGACACTTCTTCTATGCGAAGGGTTCGAATATCTTCTATGACGCCGAACTCGAGGCACGCGGTTCGATGTTCGGCCGCGAGATACGGGATAACCGTTCGGCGGCATCGATGCGCGCCGAAGCGATGGCGGCCGCCCGTCAGGCGGATGTGATCGTACTCGCAATGGGTGAGACCTCGGAGCTCTCCGGGGAGTGTGCTTGTCGCACCGACCTGAATATGCCCGATGCTCAGCGCGACCTTATCGATGCGCTCGCTACCTTACATAAACCGATGGTACTGCTGAATTTCTCCGGCAGACCGGTTATCCTCACCCACGAGAACGAGGTCTGCGACGCGATTCTGCAAGTATGGTTCGGCGGAAGCGAGACCGCGGATGCAATCACCGATGTCGTCTTTGGTAAAGTCAGCCCTTCAGGCAAACTGACCACCTCCTTCCCGCGTTCCGTAGGACAAGAGCCGCTGTATTACCGTCAGTTCTCGACAGGTCGTCCGGTAGCAGACGGGAACTTTATTAAGTACCAATCTTGTTATATAGACGAAAATAACAATCCTCTCTTCCCCTTCGGTTATGGACTTTCCTACACCACCTTTGAATATAGTGAGTGCACAATGCAGGATGCACGATGCACGGTGAAAGTGACGAATACGGGTAAAATGGCGGGAGCCGAGGTGGTGCAACTGTATGTGCGTGCACAGCACTCGACCCTGGCGCGCCCCGTGAAGGAGTTACGCGGGTTTAAGCGTGTGTTCTTGGAGCCCGGGGAAACGGCAGAACTCAGTTTTGATATCACTCCCGAGACATTGGGTTATTATACGGACCTGAGCACGTTCGTCGTGGAACGAGGAGTGTATGATATCTTCCTCAACACCGATAAGGTGGGTGAGGTAACGATAAAGTAACCCGTTTTTTATTGCAAAAAAAATTTTTTTTCCAAAATGTTTGCACATTTCAAAAAAATGTGTTACCTTTGCACGAAATTTGGTCAAAACGCAAATTTTAGTACTAATCATATAATCATTCTAATGCTATGGCAAAAGTTTATCAAGCTAATGAAATTAAGAACATTGCCCTCATGGGAGGCAGTGGTTCGGGTAAGACTACATTGATGGAGTCCATGCTCTTTGAATGTGGCGTTATCAACCGTCGCGGTACGATTGAAGCACAATCGACCGTTTGCGACTATTTCCCTGTAGAGAAGGAGTACGGCTATTCCGTTTTCTCCACCGTATGTAATATCGAATTCAATGGTAAGAAACTCAATATCATTGACTGCGCCGGTTCGGACGACTTTGTAGGCGGTACGATCACTGCCCTCAACGTATGCGACACGGCGGTCATCGCCCTCACCGCCAATGGCGGCGTAGAGGTAGGTACCCAGAACCGCTTCCGCGATGCCGAGAACCACAAGAAACCCGTGGTATTCGTTATCAATAAATGCGATCACGAGAACGCGAACTTCGAGCGCGCGATTGAGCAGTTGAAGGATAACTTCGGTAATAAAGTGGTGCTGCTGCAATACCCCGTAGCCGTAGGTGCGGGCTTCAATGCCGTGATCGACGTACTGAAGGGTAAGATGCTGCAATGGAAACCCGAAGGCGGTGCTCCCGAATATAAGGACATCCCCGCTTCCGAGGCAGGTAAGGTGGAAGAGATGCTGAGTGCCTTGCACGAGATGGCTGCCGAAGCCGACGAGGCCCTCATGGAGAAGTTCTTCGACCAAGGTACCCTCTCCGAGGAGGAGACGCTGCGCGGTTTGAAGGTTGTGTTCGCTGAGGCCGGCGTTTATCCGGTGATGTGCACCTGCGGTGTGAAAGACATGGGTGTTCGTCGTTTGATGGAGTTCTTAGGCGAGATGGCTCCCTCGGTAGCCGATGCTCCGCAACCCGTTACGACGGATGGTAAGAAGATCGCTCCGGATGCGAAGGCTCCGGCATCGATGTTCATCTTCAAGACCTCGGTAGAGCCCCATATCGGTGAGGTGAACTATTTCAAAGTAATGCAAGGTACGATTCACGGAGCGGACGATCTGCAGAATATCGACCGCGGTTCGAA
The DNA here is from genome assembly GCA_937901025.1 of uncultured Bacteroidales bacterium. Classification (GTDB taxonomy): domain Bacteria; phylum Bacteroidota; class Bacteroidia; order Bacteroidales; family Paludibacteraceae; genus Colicola. The sequence goes on along the minus strand of CALCGR010000039.1, from coordinate 8,525 downwards.
GGAGCGTATCTCCCAGTTATACAGTGTAGCGGGTTCGATCCGCGTACCGGTAGACGAAGTGGCTGCGGGTGATATCGCCGCTACGGTTAAACTCAAGGACAGCCGTACGGGTAACACCTTAAACGCAAAGGATTGCGAGAACACGTATCCCGCTATCACCTATCCGGAGCCTAAGTTCCGCCGCGCTATCCGTCCTGTAACGGAGAGCGACTCCGAGAAACTCAGTGCGTTGCTGACCCGCATGCACGAAGAGGACCCGACCTGGCTCATCGAGCAGTCGAAGGAGTTGCGTCAGACGATTGTCAGCGGTCAAGGTGAGTTCCACCTGCGCACGCTGAAATGGCGTCTGGAGAACAACGATAAGATGATGGTAGAGTACGATGAACCGAAGATCCCGTATCGCGAGACCATCACCAAGTCCGCTCGTGCAGACTATCGTCACAAGAAGCAATCCGGCGGTAGCGGTCAGTTCGGTGAAGTACACTTGATCGTAGAGCCCTACGAGGAAGGCGTACCCGTAAAAGAAGTTTATAAGTTCGGTAACCAAGAATATCGTATCTCCGTGAAGGATACGCAGGAAGTGCCGTTGGAGTGGGGTGGTAAGCTCGTGCTCATCAACTCGATTGTGGGCGGTGCTATCGATGCCCGTTTCATCCCGGCTATCCTGAAAGGTATCATGGACCGTATCGAGCAAGGTCCGTTGACGGGTTCGTATGCCCGCGACGTTCGCGTGATTATTTATGATGGTAAGATGCACCCGGTAGACAGTAACGAAATCTCCTTCCGCCTCGCCGGTCGTAACGCCTTTGCGCAAGCCTTCAAGGAGGCGAACCCGAAGGTACTGGAGCCTATCTACGAGGTAGAGGTACTGGTACCGAGCGATATCATGGGTGATGTGATGAGCGACTTGAACGGTCGTCGCGGCATGGTATTAGGTATGGAAGCCGAGAAGAACTTCACGCACCTGAAGGCCCTCGTTCCGCTGGCAGAGATGGCTAGTTACAGCACGACGCTGAGTAGTTTGACCGGTGGTCGCGCTACGTTCACGATGCACTTCAAGAGTTACGAGCTCGTTCCGGGTGACGTACAGGATAAACTGATCAAGGCTTACGCTGAGAGTCAGAAGGAAGAAGAGTAATGTATATTGCCATCGCCGGAAATATAGGTGCAGGCAAGACGACGCTGACGAAGATGTTGGCGAAGTATTATGGGTGGGAGCCGCGCTTTGAAAGCGTAGGCTTCAACCCTTATTTAGAAGACTACTATAAGGACATCAAACGCTGGTCGTTCAGTATGGAAATCTATTTCCTGCAGCAGCGCATGAAGGACCTCAATGCCGTGATGCAGAGCAATCATACGATTGTGCAGGACCGCAGTATCTTTGAGGGCGTACACGTGTTTGTTAGGAATAACTACGACCGAGGGGATTTGAGTGATCGGGAGTTCGATACGTATATGGAACTCTTCAACACGATGAAGGAGATGATGATGCTGCCGCAGTTGATGATTTACTTAAGGAAGAGTGTACCGACGCTGATAGGGCAGATTCAGAAACGCGGTCGCGAATGCGAGCAGTCGATGCAACTGGATTACCTGCAGGGACTCAACGAGCGGTATGAAGATTTTATCTTCCATCAGTATCCGGGCAAGGTGTTGGTGATTGAATCGGACAATATCGATTTCGAGCACAACCCCGAAGACTTTCGGATGATCATCAATAAGATCGATGCCCAATTATTCGGTCTGTTTTCAGAAGAACATTTTCAATAACTCAATATCATGCATATAGCAATCGCAGGAAACATAGGTAGCGGTAAGACGACGCTAACCAATATGCTGGCCAAACACTACGGCTGGACGCCGCGTTTCGAGAGTGTGGATTTTAATCCGTACCTGGAGGACTTCTATCACGACATGCACCGGTGGGCATTCCACTTGCAGGTCTACTTCCTCAACAAGCGTTTTCAGGACGTGGTAGAGGTCAGTAAGAAAACCGATGAGTGGATTGTACAAGACCGCACCATCTACGAGGATGCGCGTATCTTTGCGCCCAACCTCTACCGTCAAGGGTATATGAGTGAGCGGGATTTTACGAACTATAGCGATTTGTTCGATTTGATGATGTCCCTCGTTAAGATGCCGGATTTGATGATCTATATCCGCTCGTCGATTCCGAACCTGGTAGCGCAGATTCAGAAACGCGGAAGGAGTTACGAGTCGGGTATGCGTTTGGACTATCTGCAAGGCTTGAACGACCTTTATGAGGAGTGGATTGCAGGATATAAGGGGAAGTTACTGATTATCGACGGTGATAAGGTTAAGTTTGCGGATAACAAGGAAGATTTTCAGTTTATCACCAATCAGATTGATGCCGAACTATTCGGTTTGTTCCCGTTTGAGAAGACGAATGGGGTAGGCAAAGAAATCCGCAGTTGAGCGTGTGGTTCAACATTTTTTAGACTATATTGCCATAGAGAAGCACTACTCACCCAAGACGGTGCTGGCTTACCATGACGATATACGCGACTTCTGCCGTTTCCTGGGTTGGGAAACGGCTGATTTTAATCCTAAGCGGGTGGATGAGACGGACGTGAAAGCCTGGGTTCTGTACCTTATGGATGACGGTCACCAGGCCAAACGCAGTGTGAAACGCAAACTCAGCAGCCTGCATTCTTTTTACAAGTTTTTGCTACGGGAAGGGATCGTGCAGGTGGATATCACCCAACGGGTACTTGCTCCGAAGGTGGATAAGCCGTTGCCGGTCTTTTTTAAGGAGAGCGAGATGCAAGCCGTGACGGCGGCGGACGACCGGGCGGACGACTGGGAGAGTATGCGCGACTGCCTGATTATCGAGATCTTGTATCAGACGGGTATGCGACAGGCGGAGTTGTTGGGATTAAAGGACGGGGATATAGATATTAAGCAAGGTCAGATTCGCGTGTTCGGTAAGCGACGCAAGGAAAGGGTGATTCCTATTGGGGAGAAGTTAGGGCAGATGATTGCGCGTTATTGGTCGTTTAGGGAAGAGATAGGGTATGGTTATCAGTCCGACGCTCCGTTGCTCATGAAGGTGAGCCGCCAACAAGTGGTGCCTATGACCAAGGCCACCTTATATGATATTGTGCGCGGGCGCATGGGAGAAGTGAGTACGCTGCAGAAGCACTCTCCGCACGTGCTCAGGCATACGTTTGCCACCACGATGCTCAATAACGGGGCGGACATACGAACGATACAGGCGTTGTTGGGTCACGCGAGTCTGAGTACCACGCAGATTTACACGCATACGTCCTTTGAGCAGATCAAAAAAGTGTACAATGAGACCCATCCACGGGGTAAAAAACACTAAAAACGGGTATAAAATCGAGAAAAATCACGTTTTTTTGCATTTTTTTACGAAAATATTTTGTTATGTCAAAAAAATGTAGTAATTTTGCACCGCTTTTCGGCCGACTTGTCTAATTGTAGACCCCCGGTGGAGCATTCGCCACTATAGCTCAGTTGGTAGAGCAGCGGTTTTGTAAACCGCCGGTCGTTGGTTCGAGTCCGACTAGTGGCTCAAAAGGTCTTTGAAATAAAATGGGTGTGTTCCAGAGTGGCCAAATGGGGCAGACTGTAAATCTGCTGTCTCTCGACTTCGGTGGTTCGAATCCATCCGCACCCACAAACAACTTATTCCCGCGGGAATAGCTCAGTCGATAGAGCACTAGCCTTCCAAGCTGGGGGTCGCGGGTTTGAGTCCCGTTTCCCGCTCACATTTGCTGCTTTAGCTCAGTGGTAGAGCGCATCCTTGGTAAGGATGAGGTCCCGAGTTCAACTCTCGGAAGCAGCTCACAAAATTATTTTTTTTATCGTATGCGCGCGAGCGCCATTGTGCCTACTTGCGTATATAAAGAAAACTAACTAACCACAATTATTAACGTTAATAAATTCTAGAATTATGGCAAAAGAGAAATTTGACCGTTCGAAACCGCACGTTAACATCGGTACTATTGGTCACGTTGACCACGGTAAAACTACTTTGACCGCTGCTATCACGACTGTGTTGGCTAAGAAAGGTTTGTCGGAGCTCCGTTCGTTCGATTCTATCGACAATGCTCCTGAAGAGAAAGAGCGTGGTATTACTATTAACACCGCTCACGTTGAGTACCAAACGGCTACTCGTCACTATGCACACGTTGACTGCCCGGGGCACGCTGACTATGTAAAGAACATGGTTACCGGTGCTGCCCAGATGGATGGTGCTATCATCGTTGTTGCTGCTACTGATGGTCCTATGCCTCAGACTCGTGAGCACATTCTGTTGGCTCGCCAAGTGAATGTTCCTCGTCTGGTTGTATTCATGAACAAGTGCGACCTTGTTGATGATGCTGAGATGTTGGATCTTGTTGAAATGGAAATGCGTGAACTATTGAGCTTCTATGAGTTCGATGGTGACAATACTCCTGTTATCCGTGGTTCGGCTCTGGGTGCACTGAATGGTGTACAAGAGTGGGAAGACAAGGTTATGGAGTTGATGGATGCTGTTGACACTTGGATCCAACTGCCTCCTCGCGCTGTAGATAAACCCTTCTTGATGCCTGTTGAGGACGTCTTCTCTATCACGGGTCGTGGTACTGTTGCTACGGGTCGTATTGAGACCGGTGTCATCAAAGTAGGTGACGAAGTTCAATTGATCGGTTTGGGTTGCGACGGTAAGAAGTCCGTTGTTACCGGTGTGGAGATGTTCCGCAAACTGCTTGACCAAGGTGAGGCAGGTGATAACGTAGGTCTGTTGCTTCGTGGTATTGATAAAGACGAAGTTAAGCGTGGTATGGTAATCACCCACCCGGGTGTTGTTAAACCTCACGAGGAGTTCAAGGCATCCGTTTATATCCTGAAGAAGGAAGAGGGTGGCCGTCACACTCCGTTCCACAACCACTATCGTCCTCAATTCTACATCCGTACCATGGACGTTACCGGTGAGATCACTCTTCCGGAAGGCACTGAAATGGTAATGCCGGGCGATAACCTGGAGATCACCGTTAAGCTCATCTATCCGGTAGCTTGCAGCGAAGGTCTTCGTTTCGCTATCCGTGAAGGTGGCCGTACCGTAGGTTCGGGTCAAATCACGAAAGTGCTTGACTAATTGTTAAGACTTAATAAACCGTTTGGGGTGTCGAGCCCCAAACGTTTTACAGAAGTCCTCCAATGGTAGGAGAGCGGTCTCCAAAACCGTTAATGTGGGTTCGATTCCTGCCTTCTGTGCAAAAGGTCGCAAGACCGAATGTTACAACATAGCTTCCATTGACGTCTTAGACGCCCGCTTTTGTTGTGCATATATATAATATATAATATAATAAGGTGTATAATTAAAAACTCTACGTATATGAAACTTGTAGAAAACATTAAGTTGTCTTATGACGAATTGGTCCACAAAGTAAGTTGGCCGACCTCCAAAGAATTAGCTCAGAGTGCCGTCGTGGTGCTGGTTGCTTCCCTTGTATTAGCACTGGTTGTATGGGCGATGGACTTATTCTTTGAGAAAGTCATGACGTTTGTTTACGGTCTATTCTAATCGTGATTATTATGGCTGAAAACAATTTTAAATGGTATGTACTCCGTGCAATCAGCGGTAAGGAGAACAAGGTGAAAGAGTATATCGAAGGCGCCTTGGTTACCTCGTCGCTCTTTAAGGAGTATGTCTCTCAAGTTCTTATTCCTACTGAGAAAGTAGTAGCATTGAAGAATGGTAAGCGCACGATTAAGGAGCGCAATCTTCTTCCGGGCTATGTGCTGGTTGAGTGTAACCTCACGGACGAGTGTTACCCTCTTCTCCGCAACATTCCCAATGTATTGGGTTTCTTGAGTGAAGGCAAAGCTTCCATCAAGCCTGCACCCGTTTCCCAAGCCGAGATCAATAAGATTGTCGGCAATAGAAATAGTTTCACAGATTACGATATCACCTTCCATTATTCTAGGATACATATGATCCTTATGAACCTTTACAGCAAATACTTCATTATAAACTGAATACTTTCTTCTAGGTAGTTGGTAGTACTGGTCAATGTTATCTTCAGTAGGAGTATGTAATGAATCAGTATATCTAAGATGTTTAAGAACTGGAATAGTCATTATTTCTGATTCATCTGGTGCAAGTAAGACATTGTTATCTTCACTGCCTAGCAAGTAATCAATAGATACATTAAATAGCTCTGCAATGTCGTTCATCATTTCAAATCTAGGTAATTGGATTCCATTTATGTATTTACTGATAGTTGTATCTGTAGTATTTAACTTTTGCGAAAGTTCACACTGTTTCATGTTATTAACTTCAAGTAAATTTTTAAGTATTTTACCAAATTGTTCTGATTTCTTACTCATAAATTAAATTCTCCTTTCATATTATATTATAATTATAACATAATATTGATTTAAAGGTAATTTTTGTAATAAAAATAAAAAACTTTAATAAAAGTTAAAAAATATATTGACAAATTTAAAAAATAATTTATATTTATGTTTAAGAGTTACTTAAAACGAAACTATTTTATTAAAGGAGGTGTAAAATGATTACTGCAAGACAATTAATAAGAAGCAAAAAAGCTGAAAGAGATCTTACTACTAATGATATGTGCAAAATACTAGAAATCTCAAAAGTTACTTATTTAGCAAAAGAAAATGGAACTAAAAAATTTAAGAACATAGAATTAGATGCATTAGAAAAAGTACTTGGGTTAAATAAGAAGCAAAGAGATTTTATAGCTGGAGGAAATGATGGAAAAGTTATTAACAACTAATGAAGTTGCAGAATATTTTAGAGTAACTCCTATTACTGTGACATCAAAGTTTACTAAACAAGGTTTAAAGTTTTTTCCTATTTCATGTAAAGAATACAGATATAATATGAAAGATATTATTGAATTTGAAGAAAATATGAAAAACAACATTAGAGTTAATAAACCTATAGAAACAAATAATTATAAGTATTTTACAACAAGTAAAAAAGCACCAATTAAATTAATAGATTAGGAGGGAATATGAAAAAGATTAATTATACAAATTGTTACTGTTTGGTACTTGTGTTTATATCATTAATAACTGTAATGATAACAATCAAAGTAGCTATGGTTCAAGATGATAGAATAAACGATCTTGAAAACCAAATTAGAGAAATAAAAAAAGAAGTTATAACAACTGACTGCGAATCATACATGTTACAACTTCATCACTAAAAAGATTGCCTTTCAGAAATGGCTCTTTTTATGTACTTAATTATAGCATATTTTAAAAAAAATGCAAATAATTGGAGGTTTATATGAAAGAAATAAATATAGAATGCAAAAATTGCAGATATATAGATTGGAACAATATTGAATATCATAAACATAAACAAGGTTTTGTAAGATTTGGATGCCTTGCAGAAAATAATGATGGAAAAACACCATGGATTAGTACATTAGATAATAGTGAAAACATGGTAGTGTGTAAAGATTATATAAGGGAATTAAATGAATAAAGGTTTCATATCTGTATATAGAAAAATAACTGAATGGGAATGGTATGATGATGCAAATACATTCAGACTATATATGCATTTATTGTTGAAAGCTAATTGGGAAACAAAAAAATGGCATGGAAAAATAATTGAACGTGGTAGTTTAATCACATCAAGAGAGAAATTAGCTAGAGAATTGAAGCTTGGAGTCCATCAAATCCGTACTGGGCTTGATAAGCTGAGAAATACCGAAAATTTGACAATCAAAACGACCAACAAATATACCTTGATAACTATAGAAAATTACAATGATTATCAAGAACATAAATACAAAAGTGGCAATCAAAGTGGCAAACAAGTGGCAAACAAGTGGCAACAACTAAATAATTATAATAATTACAATAATTATATATATAGTAAATCAAAAAAATTTGCAAATTATACTGAAAGCAAAAATCCAAATCAAGATGAGATTAATAGAATGGAAAAATTAGCTAAAAAGTATGGGGTGAAAAATGATAGATGTGAGATGTGATGATAAGGGATTATTTGTTAATGAAATTAGTTATGAATCATATGATGATCTTAAAGCAGATTTATTTATGATTAATTTAGAGGTAATGACAATATACGGAATAGATAATCCTAATAGAGAAGAAGATAGAGTATTAAAATTTATTTTAGATATGCAGGACACATTAACTCATTTTGAAAACTCTATTAAGACTCATAAGACAGATTTATATAAAGAATATAAAGCAAATAGAGATGAAATAAGACAAATAAGGAGAGATGATAAGAATGGAAAGCAAGATAACAATATTTGATAACGAAAAATTTGGAACAATGAGAACAACAACATATAACGGAGATGTTTATTTTAATTTAGTAGATATTTGTAAGTCTTTAGATTTAACAAATACATCAAAAGTTAAATCGAGATTAAATGAAGATGGGGTAACTACTAGTAAGGTCATCGATGCTTTAGGTAGAGAACAATTAGCAACATTTATCAATGAAGCTAATTTATACAAATGTATTTTTCAAAGTA
>CALCGR010000038.1 GCA_937901025.1 uncultured Bacteroidales bacterium | reverse complement strand
ACTTCAAAAGACATTCCATTGACGGTAACGTTTGCTTTTTGGTTACCGAGATCTTCAACGGTCGTGTCGTATTGCTGACCGTTTATTGTAAATTTAAAACTTTTCATAATTTATCGAATAAGATTGTTCATACCATACATTTTGTTGTTCCATTGGGTCGGACGAGGAACCACCGTGATACGGGTAGGCTCTTCGTCGTGCATATTCCCAAAGTAACTCAAATGCAGTGCCATAGCAATGGCAGCCGTAATATTAGAATTGATAGCCATTTCTTTATCCTCCTTTTGTTGGGGGCGGGTAGGTTGTTCATCCTTAGGCGCCGAAGCCGCGGCAGGAGTCGATTGCTTCTGCTGCATGATAGCTCCAAAAGCCTTGAGGATGAAAATCAAAACAACGAGCAAACAGAACACCAGCACAAAACCCAGGCCGGTCACCATCCACACGTGTCCCCAATTGACAATTAGTAACGTATTCATTGAAATAAAAGTTCAGTGATTATAAAGGAATATTACTATGTTTCTTCAGAGGATTGGTCAAACGCTTGGTTTGCAGGTTCTCGAAGGCACGGATTACGCGAGCACGGGTGAAACACGGCTCAATAACGTCATCAATGTAACCGCGATTGGCTGCTTGATAAGGACTGGCGAACAAATCTTTATATTCGGCTTCCTTCTCAGCGATGAACTTCTTTCTTTCCTCAGGATCTTCGATAGCCTTCAGGGCTTTGGCTTGGAGTACACCTACCGCACCGCTGGCACCCATCACGGCAATCTCCGCATTCGGCCAAGCATAGCACATGTCGCCACGCAACTGCTTGCAGCTCATAACGATATGGCTACCGCCATAACTCTTACGAATAGTAACGGTTACCTTCGGAACGGTGGCTTCGCCATAAGCAAACATCAGTTTTGCTCCGTGGTCAATGATACCCGCATACTCTTGTCCCGTACCGCAGAGGAAACCGGGAACGTCAACGAGTGTCAAGATCTGGATATTGAAGGCGTCGCAGAAACGTACGAAACGAGCGGCTTTACGACTGGCGTCGCAGTCCAACACACCGGCTAACCAACTCGGTTGGTTGGCGATGATACCGGTCGAACGACCATTGAAACGAGCGAAACCGCAGATGATGTTCTTGGCGTAGTCCTTCTGAACCTCCATAAAGTCACCATTATCTACGATGAGGTTGATGATCGACTTCATATCATACGGTTTGTTCGGATCCGCCGGAACGATCTCGTTCAACGCTTCCTCTACACGGGCCGGATTATCCTTGCACTCTACCAGCGGAGCCTCCTCCATGTTGTTTTGAGGAATGAAACCGACGAGTTTGCGCACTTGTTCTAAGGCCTCGTCCTCGGTAGCGGCAACAAAATGGGTAACACCCGACTTGGTGGCGTGAACCTTCGCGCCGCCTAATTGCTCAACCGTAACGTCTTCACCCGTTACACTCTTCACTACCTTCGGACCCGTGATGAACATATACGAGTTTTGCTCGGTCATCATGATGAAGTCCGTCAAAGCAGGACTATATACCGCACCACCGGCGCAGGGACCAAAGATAACACTGATCTGAGGAACCACACCCGAGGCTAAGATATTACGCTCAAAGATCTCTGCATAACCGGCCAGTGCACAAGCACCTTCCTGAATACGGGCACCACCCGAATCATTCAAACCGATGATAGGAGCACCTAACTTCATCGCCTGGTCCATGACGTTGCAGATCTTCAAGGCCATCGTCTCACTCAGCGAACCGCCAATAACCGTAGCGTCTTGAGCAAAAACAAAGACCAAACGACCGTTGATCGTACCCGAACCTACGGCTACGCCATCGCCTAAGAACACTTTCTTATCCATTCCGAAGTCGTGACAACGGTGGGTAAGGAACATATTAACTTCTTCAAACGAACCCTCGTCCAAGAGTTTCGTGATACGCTCACGGCAAGTGTAACTGCCCTTCGCGTGATGTTTCTCTATCGCTGCTTCTCCACCACCGGCTAAAGCCTGAGCGCGGGAGTCCAGCAACTTTTGCATTTTTACGTTATCCATAATTACAAATTTACTTAGGTTGTTGGCATAATTCGGTTAAAACGCCCTTCGTGGACTTCGGATGCAAGAACGCAATCATCAGGTTCTCAGCGCCCTTACGCGGTGCTTGATCAATGAGTTGGATACCGGCAGCTTGTGCTTCAGCCAAGGCGTCAGCCACGTTCTCTACGTTGAAGGCTACGTGGTGAACACCACCGCGGCCACCGTTCTTCTCAATGAACTTAGCAATCGTGGACTCAGGGCTCGTGGGCTCCAATAACTCGATCTTCGTTTGACCTACTTTGAAGAAAGCGGTCTTCACTTTCTGGTCAGCTACCTCCTCAATAGAGTAGCATTTTTCACCGGTTAAAAACTCGAAGAAAGGCATTGCCTCTTCCAAACTGGGAACTGCAATCCCAAGATGTTCAATGTGAGTGGGTTTCATAATAAAATGAAATTTTAATGTATTAATTTATAATTTTTGTTATTAGTTTTTTGTCGTTTGGGCACCTATTACCCATTTTCGTTGCAAAGATACACATTTTTTTTGGATTTTACAAATATATTTTGATTTTTTTATAAAAAAATTGCATATATCGAAAAAATGTTGTACCTTTGCGGCAGATTTTACAAAAATATGAAACGAATCACCAATAGTAGGACTTCTTCCGTCATCGTGATCTGCGTGTCGCTTATCATCGTCATTCTCTCCGTTGCCTTCACCACTTCGCTTACGCGAAAACTCGCCTTGGAGGAGCAACGCAAGATGGAGATTTGGGCGGAAGCCACCCGCCAATTCATCTTAGCCGACGAGAACACCGACATCGATTTTGTGACCTCTATCATCGAGGGGAACAACACCATTCCCGTCTATATGGTGGATAAGGACGGCAACCTGCTTATCTCCCGTAACGCCAAGGCTGAGATGCCGCCCATTGACGAACTCAACGGACCTATCGTCGTGAAGATTAGCGACGAAGTCACGCAGTTCATCTACTACGATGAATCCACCTTGCTCTATCAACTGCACTATATCCCTTATATCCAGTTTGCCCTCATCTTCCTGTTTATCGCCATCGGGATCTATATCGTCTACGTATCCCAACGCAGTGAACAGAACCGCGTATGGGCTGGATTGAGTAAGGAAACCGCCCACCAGTTGGGCACCCCCATCTCCTCGCTTAATGCGTGGCTGGAACTGCTACAATCTCAATATAAGGAAGATACGTACATTCCGCAGATGCGCGCGGACATAGACCGTCTGCAAGTCATTGCCGATAGGTTCTCCAAGATCGGTTCTATCCCTACCTTAACCCTCACGGACGGCACCGAAGTGATTGCCAACACCATCAACTATATGAAGGCGCGCACATCGTCACAGATAACCTATACCCTCAAAGCCAAAGAACCGGTGATGCTTAATCTCAATGCCCCGCTTTTTGCTTGGGTCATCGAGAACCTAATGAAGAACGCCATCGACGCGATGAACGGGGTAGGGGCGATCACGATCACCCTCTCTACCAAAGGTAAATCCGCCTTTATTGACGTCACGGATACCGGTAAGGGCATCGAACATCGCCGCTGGAAGAAGATCTTCCAACCCGGTTATTCTACCAAACAAAGGGGATGGGGACTGGGTTTGTGCTTAAGCAAGCGTATCGTTGAAGATTACCATCGGGGCAAACTCTTTGTCCATCAGAGCCAGATCAATGGCGGCACGACGTTCCGCATCGTCCTGGAACAGGCCGTAAACCGTTGACCCGCTGCCCGACATAGCCGTATAGAAAGCACCTGCATCCTGTAGGCGCTTTTTTATTTGCCCTAAGAGCGGGTGCGCCTCAAAAACCGCCGGTTCAAAATCGTTGACATAGGCCGGATTATGCATCAGTCCCTCTATCGTCAGTTCCTTGGGTAGACTGCCCTCAGGCTGCTCTGTCGTGATACCGGCATACGCCTCTTTGGTCGAGACGGCCACCTGAGGCTTGACCATCACCAGGCGCACACCCCGTAACCCGTCGGCTATCGGGGTCAGCCGGTCGCCTATGCCTTCCGCGTAGCATGGGGTGTTATAGATAAAGAATGCACAATCGGCTCCGAGTTCGCTCACGATAGACGCTAACCGGTCTTGGCTTAGTCCTAATTGGAAAATGGCGTTGAGTGCTATCGCCATATGGGCGGCATCGCTACTGCCTCCGCCTAAACCTGCCCCAAAAGGAATCGCTTTTGTGAACTTCACCTTCACGCCGCCAATAGCGGGGTAGAGGGCTTTCATCCTGCGGTAGCACCGGACGATAAGGTTCGCTTCCGGGGCGCAATCTACGACCAACCCGTCCTGCTCAAACACGATGTCCTCCTGTTCGGAAGGCTCCACTGCCAACGTGTCCGTCAACCCATAGACAGGATAAAAGATGGTCTCCAAATTATGGTAACCATCTTTCCTTTTATTCAGCACCCTTAGGCCAATATTAATTTTACAATTCGGCTTATAAATCATATTTTTTTCTTGACCGCTTCGCTATAGGACCACTGCGTTGTACGACCGCTTCGCTGTATGACCACTGCGTTGTATGCTCCTTGCCTCGTCGGGGCATTCTTGTGCCCCTTGCCGGC
>CALCGR010000037.1 GCA_937901025.1 uncultured Bacteroidales bacterium | reverse complement strand
TGAACGTTCACCCGGGCTATGCCTACCATAAGATGGTCAACTCTATGCGTATCGCTTACCAACTGGCGGTGATGCTCCCCCGCTGGGAGACGCCCGAACATACCCAAGCCTATGAGGGATTCTACCACCTCGTCGGTATGACCGGCACCGTCGAAGAGACTACCCTCAACTACATCATCCGCGACCACGACCGCATCCGCTTCGAGAGCCGCAAACGCGAGATCGAACACCTCGTCCGTAAGGTCAACCGCGAATACGGGGAGGGTACCGCGGAGATCGAACTTCGCGACCAGTATTACAACATGCGCACGCAGATTGAACCCGTGATGCATATCATCACCCTCGTCGAGGAATCGATGAAGGAACTGGGTATCACCCCTAAGGTACAACCCATCCGGGGCGGCACCGACGGCGCCCGACTGTCCTTCGAAGGACTGCCCTGCCCGAATATCTTTGCAGGAGGAGAGAACTTCCATAGCCGGTTCGAATACCTGCCTATCCCCTCCCTCGAATTAGCATCGCAATTAATCATTAAAATCCTATCGAAATGTTAAAAACCACTCCTTTTACCGACACCCATATCGCACTCGGTGCCAAGATGGCTGAGTTTGCGGGGTTTAATATGCCCATCTGTTATCCTACCGGTATCACGACCGAACATAAGATCGTTCGCGAAGGGGTAGGGGTCTTCGACGTCAGCCACATGGGCGAGTTCTGGGTCAAGGGCGAGAAAGCACTCGACTTCCTGCAGTATATCACCACCAATGACGTGAGTAAACTCGATGCCGGGAAAGCACAATACACCTGCTTCCCTAACGGCAAAGGCGGTATCGTCGATGACCTGATCATCTATAAATACTCCACTACTAAATACCTGCTCGTCGTCAATGCCGGGAATATCGACAAAGACTGGGCATGGGTCAATAAACAAAACACCTTCGGCGTCAACCTCGAAAACGCCAGCGCCAAATACGGTCAACTCGCCGTCCAAGGACCCAAAGCTACCGAGATGCTCCAAAAACTCACTGACGCTGACCTTACCTCCATCCCTTACTATTCCTTCCGCGAATGGTCGTTTGCCGGTATCCAAGGCGTTATTCTCAGTAACACCGGTTATACCGGTGCCGGAGGCTTTGAACTCTATTTCCCCGTCGATGCGGCCATGCAGATCTGGAACGCCCTCTTCGAGGTAGGCAAAGACTACGGCTTGGCACCTATCGGACTCGGTGCTCGCGACTCCCTACGTTTGGAAAAATGGTACTGCCTCTATGGCCACGATATCGATGACACTACCTCGCCCCTCGAGGCAGGCCTCGGGTGGATAACGAAGTTCGACGCCAAAGAGTTTATCGATAAGGACTTCCTCCTTAAGCAGAAAGCCGAAGGCGTCCAACGCAAACTCGTCCATCTCGTTTGCCAAGAACGCGCCATCCCGCGCAACGGTTACGACATCTGCGATGCCGAAGGCAACACCATCGGTAACGTCACCAGCGGTATCATGTGCCCTACCACGAACCAAGGCATCGCTATGGGCTATGTCCAAACCGCCTTCGCCAAGAAACAAAACATCGTTTATATCCGCATCCGCGAAAAATTGATTCCTGCCGAGATCGTATAATGCGAAAAATCATTGTTTTCACATTACTGTTCATCACCACCACGTGCTTGGCCACGGAGCCTGAGTGGACTTCCCTGACGTACCGTACGGTCCAATATCCTTCTTCGGACTATTTCACCGGCTACGCCACCCATCGCCGTCGCCTCGAGTCGAAAGCCGAGGCACTGCGTAAAGCCGAGGAAGCCGCCCGCGTGGAAGCCGCGGCTACGATTCGCGTTAAGATTGCCAACGAAACCAATTATACCTCCGCCGAATCTACCCTGAGTAGACTCAATAACCTCACGTCCCTCTATGCCTCCGACGAACAGTTCTCCTCTAAGACCACTTCCTCCGTCGAACTCGACCTCACCGGTATGCAGGTGATCTCCGCCATGGAGGGACGCACCGCGTACGCCTTTGCGTACCTGGCCAAGGATGACCTCCGACGCCAACTCAAACGCGCCATCGAGGCATCCCTCACGACCGCCGAAGCCGACGTGGACCATATCGATGCCCTCCTTCGCGCCGACCAACTGGAGGTGGCTAAGAAATCCCTCAAAGCCCTTATGCTCTGCGGACGACAGATACGACAGGACCAACAACTGCTCATCGCTATCGATACCTGCTCTAACCTCGATGCCGTGCAACTGACGCGCTCCAATGCCCTGCGCCAACACCTCGTCGACCTCATCCCCACCTGGTCCTCTATCCTTAATCCCGAACCTATTACCCCTACACCTCTACCCCCCTCCCCCTCTACACCTCAACAACCCTCCCCCTCTACTCCTCTACACCCTACACCCTCTTTCCCTCACTCCGGCACCACCCTCGTCGCTACGGACCATGCCCGTGCACTATCGGTGATCTCCGAGGCAATCGAACGATGGGGAGAGTGTAAGACCGGTACCCTCACCGAGGAAGGCAAGGGCGTAGCCGTCTATGCAAATAACGGTTGGCAGACGATGGGGATGACCACCTCTGTCGAGAGAAAACTAAACGACAAACTCAACGAGGTCAATGAGGCTAAATACGTCATCCTTGATGTCACCATGACCGCTAACGACCGCTGGTGCGTACTCTATCGCAAATCCGATAGCGTCACCGCCGCCTCGTGGAATAATGCCCCTAACGGCGCAGGAGACAAGATGAAGGAACTCTTTGCCGAAGGCGACCTGTTCCGCTCCGTCTCGTTTACGGATAAGGATTATGTGCTCGTCACCAATAAACACTATACCGCCTCCAACGACTGGGATATGGAACGCCTCAATACCGCTTACGACCTGTACGGACCAATCCTTAGCGTCTGCACCACGGAGAAAGGAATCGTCATCTGCTGCGAACGAGGCGTCTATTACGACCGCATCCCGGAGAAAGTGAAGGCTAAGATACAAGACTTCATCGACGCCAACGGCGCCATCCAAGTCGTTAAGTTCACCGACTCCGGCACCTGCCTCATCACCAATGGCCATAATTATTCCTATTATTTGTAAATGTCTCGCATTGCCCAATTGAAACATATTACCGTCATCGGTGCTGTAGTCAACCTGCTGCTCTCGGTTCTGAAACTCGTCGCCGGTATCCTCGGCGCCAGTGCAGCAATGATTGCGGATGCCGTTCACTCCTTCTCGGACCTGCTGTCCGATGGGGTAGTGCTCGTCATGGTGCACCTGGGCGGACAAGACGCCGATGCGGAGCACGACTTCGGCCACGGGAAATTCGAGACCTTCGGCACCCTCATCGTCGCGTGCCTTCTCATCGCCGTCGGCCTCTCCCTCTGCTACCACGGCATCACCAAGATTCTCTACACTCTAAACTCTCCACTCTCAACTATAGAAACGCCATCGATGATGGCGCTTTGGGCCGCCCTCATCTCTATTATCGTCAAGGAGGCGCTTTATCAGTGGACTTACCGCGTAGGCAAGGCCCTCGATAGTCCCGTGGTGGTGGCTAATGCGTGGCATCACCGCACCGATGCCCTCTCGTCTGTAGGGGCACTCCTCGGTATCGGCGGTGCTATCCTGCTGGGCGGACGATGGGTTATCCTGGACCCTATCGTGTGCGTGATCATCAGTATCGTCATCGTTTATATCGCGATTAAGATGATGATGCCCGCCGTCTCGGAACTCTTGGACGCGTCCTTACCCGACGCCGTCGAACAGGAGATCGTCACGATTGCCCTCAGTGTACAGGGGGTCGAAGACATACACGAACTGAAAACCCGTCGTAGCGGATCCGATATGTTGGCGTCCTTGCACCTCGTGGTGGATGGTGCTATCTCGGTTCATCAGGCGCACGATATCGCCACTGCCGTTGAACAAGCCCTGCGCCAACGCTTTGGCAAGATGCAACTCTCCATCCATATCGAACCCTCCGTCGACGCACAATAATACCCTCGTCCTCCTAGTCCACCTAGTCCTACCTAGTTCTCCTCCGCTCGTCGGGGCGTTCCGTCGCCCCTTGCCGCGGGGCGCTCCCTCCCGCTTCG
>CALCGR010000036.1 GCA_937901025.1 uncultured Bacteroidales bacterium | reverse complement strand
AATAATTTATGGAGCACACCATTACTATTTATTGCAAGAACACCAAGTCCTATCATGAGGTTGAACGGGGAATCTCTCTTTCCCAACTCATTGATCAACTGCATATTCAGTTGACCTATCCGGTGATAGCCGCGCGGGTGAACTACAAACTGGAAAACTTGGACTTCTTGCTGTATAAGCCCAAGGATGTAGAGTTTTTGGATATCAGCAGCCATTCGGGACACCGTTGTTATGTACGAACCCTCATCATGGTCTTTGCGTGTGCGGTTCATGAGTTATATCCGGAGGCTGACTTGCGCTTAGAGCACCCTATTAGCAAGGGGTATTATTGTACGTTGCAAGGTAAATCCTTGACCCCGGACATGGTGAAGGCTATCAAAGAGCGCATGCTTCTTATTATTAAAGAGGATAGGAAGATAGAGGAGGTCGAGAAACAAACCAAGGAAGTGATTCGTATCTTCGCTCAACAAACCGATGGAAAAGCCACGCTTTTCCGCACCTTAGGTAATCCTTATTGCCGTTATTTCCGTATGGGCGATTATAACGACTATTATATGAGCGTGTTGATGCCCTCAACGGGTTATATCAATATTTTTGATGTTGAGCCGTATTATGATGGCATCTTGCTGCGTGTTCCGTCTCGTACCAACCCCTCCCAATTGGAAGGTACGATTCGTCAGGATAAGATGTTTAAACACTTCAGCGAATATCGCAAGTGGAATAAACTAATGAACATATCCAACGTGGGTGATTTCAATAACCTTTACGATGAAGGTAAGAGTTTTGAGATGATTAAACTCGCGGAGGCGTTGCACGAAAAGAAAGTGGGTCAGATTGCCGATGCCATCTGCAATCGAGAAGGCGGATGCCCGAAACTGGTGCTTATCTCAGGGCCTTCTTCTTCGGGAAAAACGAGTTTTGCACAGCGTTTACGTATTCAACTCATGGTTAATGGATTAAAACCCCTTGCGGTGTCGATGGATAACTATTTTGTCAATCGTGTGGATACACCTAAGGATGAGAATGGCGAATGGGACTTCGAGGATATCCATGCGTTGGATTTGAAACTCTTCCGTGACCATCTGGATCGTATGCTCAAAGGCGAAGAGGTGGAAATGCCCTATTATTCCTTTGAGAAAGGCGAACGCGAATGGCGGGGAGATAAGATTAAAATGGAGGCGGATAATATCCTCATCGTCGAGGGTATCCATGCCCTCAATCCTTCGCTTATCCCGAATGTACCGGTGGCGTTGCAATATCGTATCTACGTGTCTGTGCTGACGACCATTAACCTGGATAACCACAACTGGATTCCGACGACGGATATTCGTTTGCTTCGTCGCATTGTTCGTGACTATCGTACGCGCGGGTTCTCGGCTCGCGAAACGATTGCCCGTTGCCCGTCGGTCATTCGAGGCGAAATAAAATGGATTTATCCTTACCAAGAGGAAGCGGACGCGATGTTTAATTCCGCCTTGCTCTTTGAGTTGGCGGTGTTGAAACAGGCTGCGGAACCCATCTTGGCGGAGGTGCCTAAATTCTGCAACGAATATGCGGAAGCGCACCGACTCATAAAATTCTTACAATACTTCCGTCCGATACCCGAGAACCAGATTCCGCCTACTTCGCTGTTGCGTGCGTTCGTGGGAGGTGGTTCGCATTGATAGTTTAGTGTTTAGAGTTTAGTGTTTAGAGAAGTGAAAAAGTTTATAGTTATATTAGTGGCCTTTTTGCCCTTGTTGGCAATGGCACAAATGCCGGTAGAGCCGGACACGGCAGTCACGGATACGTCCTGGACCGCCTTATGGGGGGATTCGATAGCAACGGATACGATTGAACCCGTACCGATGGTCAGTATCTTTGATTCCTTACCTTATGTGCGCGTGCATCAGGATAGCCTCATTTATGCTTTGTTGCTCGACAAAAGAATAGGAGCGGACCCGCAACCGGAAGTGATTGGATATCGCGTACAAGTGTT
This sequence comes from uncultured Bacteroidales bacterium, assembly GCA_937901025.1. Lineage (GTDB taxonomy): Bacteria > Bacteroidota > Bacteroidia > Bacteroidales > Paludibacteraceae > Colicola. The sequence goes on along the minus strand of CALCGR010000036.1, from coordinate 5,377 downwards.
CTCTTCCAATCGTCAACAAGCGGCTAAAACCGAGGCGGTCGAACTGCAACAAAAACTCAAACGAGCACTCCCCATCGAGGTGTATGCCCAATATATCTCGCCCTTCTGGAAGGTTCGTGTGGGCGATTTCCGTACCTATGAAGAAGCGAAACTATTTAAGGATATCCTTCTAACCAAGTATCCGTATCTGACGGCGGATACCTATATCGTTAAAGACCAAATCAATGTAAGAAAATGATGCAGGAGTTTTGTCCTAATCAACAAGTTACAGACCAAATAGCGCAGGCGGTGCAAATGATCCTGACCCAAGTGGGGGAGGACCCGCAGCGTCAGGGCTTACTGCGTACGCCGCAGCGGGTGGGGGAAGCCTTCCAATTCCTTACCAAAGGCTATAACGAAGACCCGGAAGCCATCCTGCGCTCGGCACTTTTTGAGGAAGACTATCGCCAAATGGTGGTGGTCAAAGATATTGATTTCTATTCCTTGTGCGAACATCACCTTCTGCCGTTCTTTGGCAAGGCGCATATTGCTTATATCCCTAACGGGAAGATTACCGGACTTAGCAAGATCGCTCGCGTAGTGGATGTGTTTGCGCGCCGCTTACAGGTGCAGGAGCGTATGACCACGCAGATTAAGGAATGCATCCAATCCACCCTTCATCCTTTAGGGGTGATGGTGGTCATTGAAGCCGAACATCTGTGCATGCAAATGCGGGGGGTCCAGAAAGAGCACGCGATCACAACAACCTCCGATTTCACCGGAGCTTTTAATCGTCCGGAGACAAGAGAAGAGTTCTTGAAACTAATAGGAAAATGATATTGAGCGTTACGGCTGTAAGATATCCAATTCGCCTTTCCCGTTGATAACATAAAGAGTATCTGTTGATGCCAAAGAGCCACAGATACTTTTTTGTTGACTATTAGGGATAGGGATATCTGCTAAATCCAAGAGAGAATAAAAAACAACACCGGTGTTTTGTTTTACGGATTTATTAGAATACATTGCTTCCACTTTATCCGGATATTTTTGTTTATATTCTTCCGAATACCATACACACAAGGGTACATGAAATTCGTGTGGAAGAACATTGTACGATCCGTGTAGGACATTCATGTTCCCGTCATCCCACAAACTCTCCCCATGATCCGACACATACATCACCACGGAAGGTTGGTGGCATTGTTTTGCCCATTCAATAATTTGGGATATTACATAATCAGTGTACAATAAACTATTGTCATAAGCATTGACAAACCATTCTTTGTTGGCGGGATTAATCAACATATAACTAAAATGATCCTTGTCCCAAGTGGGTTGAAATACTTTATATTCCTCGGGATAACGTTGGTCGTAACGGAAATGGCAGCCCAACAAGTGAATGACCATCATACTGGGATGTTGAGGTGCTCCTATGGATTGAAGAACAGGAATAATGTCAACATCATAATTGTCTTCTTTGTCGACATTAGATATGTTCTCTGTATAACAATAGGTTGCATTCTTCATAGCTCGTTGTATAAACGGATAAGGATATTGTTTGATGAGCCAATAAGTATCAAATCCGCTTTGTGCAAAAGCTTCGGGTAGTGTTTTTTCTTGATAAGCTATCTCGCGGTGGCGTGCATTGGCTCGTGTCAAAATAAGAAGTAATGAATTAGCGGTTAGATTAGCTTCAGAATAAATGCTGTCATAACTGATAAAAGACGAAAGGGAAGATAGGTGAGGGGTCGTGTTTCGCTCATACCCATTAAAACCTTGATGATCATAGCGAGCTGCTTCGCCGATAATAAGAATATATAATTCGGATGAATCCGTTATTTTTTTGGGTACGTCAAATTGAAAATCCGCCACTTGTTTTTGTAAATGTATTATCTCTATTTGCTTTTCAAGGATGTGATAGGAATGGAGGTAGATATTGTATGGGAAGATCTTATATGCTTTCATAACCAAGAGGTCATTGGCAAGTATAATTTTTTCTTTTGTATTCATCTCTCGATGTTGATCGCGGAGGACAAAGAGTAAGACTCCTATACCGGCGATCCATAATCCGATAAAACCAATAAGCACATATCTTTTACGTAAACGAGGAAAGAAATATCGGTTTTCAACCTTGGAACATAAAACGAAGAATAAAACATACATTACAATGATGCCAATAACGATTGGGTATAAAGATGCAATAAGTTCTTTTGCCTCGCTAAAATTTGTGTGATAGATATTGATGAGAAAAGCTTCTGAACATGCTTGATGACTGAGGTAAAGACTGCTAATCTCTATGGGGAATAGCAGAAAATTAAAAACACCTTCAATTATGAAATAAGCGCGGGCTTTTAAAAAAAAGGCAGGTATAAGTAGCAACACCAAACAAGTTCCTATATAAGTTATTTGTTTGATGGGAAGATGAACTAATTCAATTGCTACGCAAGTGGTGTAGATATTAGGTAGTAATAGTAATGCAATAAGCAAAACAAAAAGTCCTATTTGACAAAAAGATCTTTTTTGCATATTACCTATTCATTACTAAGATTTTAACTAACCCATGCTTCCCGTCGGGGGCATTACATAAAGCGGTATAAATACCTGAGCCCACTCGTTTGCCGTCTATATTACGCAAATCCCAAATAGCGATACCACCATTACTCTTTGTCTTGCAAACTAATTGTCCGGCCTGGTCGATGATGTTCACATCCGATTGATCCATTAGACCGGTAATCGTTACCACCCCGTCGTAGTTGGGTCGAATCGGATTAGGATAGGCTAAAATATTCTCATACGTCTCAAAAGGTTCTGCGGCATCGCTGCGGAAGCTAATAATACCATCGGAGGTGCCGATAAACACTTCTCCGGAGGTGGGGTGAATGGCAATGGAGGTGATGCTGTTGGATAATAAAGGCGAGTTTTCTACGGTGAAATGGTGAATCGTTCTCTGTCCGTCTTCGGAAACCAGATAGATGCCGGAGTTCTCGGTCCCTAACCATTTGCGGTTGCCTCCATCCACGGCAATAGCGGTTACGTTCTCCGTTCCTAACAGATAGTCCGCCAAACCCGTTCCGTCGTTACGAGGGATAATCACCCGTTTGCAAGCATCGGAACTGAAGAAGTCTGATTCGGCAGGGATAATGAAAATGCCTTCAGCAAACCCCACCCAGAAATCCCCATTCTTATCTTGTGCCATGTCGTTGAGACGACTAAAACGGAGCGTATTGCCATTTTGATCTTGTAATTCGTTTCGGAAGATGGTGCGATCATCGGTCCCTTTATTGGGAGTATCGTTATCGCAGAGCAAATAAATGCCCACACTCCCTCGTTGACCGATGAACCATTTATAATGACTGCCTCGTTTATTATCAATCCATATGCCTTTGTAGGTGGGCGACGCGACCCGTTGCCCGCGGTTCATAAAATTATAACTAAACCATTGCCCTGTGGCAAGATTCATAGTGTTGATCGTGTAAGGAAGTGTTTCTGTTTGAAGTACCCATAAATAACCATTATCAATGGTGGCGGCGTCCGTTCTTACATAGCGAGGTTCCCCTTCAACCAGCGATTTAAATGGACAACCGGGGGTCCCTTCGGTATACTGTTTATAAATCTTGTTGTTTCGGTATTCGAGTACCCCTTGACTATATGTAGCCATAAAGAAATGGGTGTCATCGTTCGGGTCCGCAGCCACGGCTACAAGGTCTGTGGGGGTAACACCTAATGTTTTTTCAGTGTTCTCAGCCGTTTCATAACCCCATTGTCCATCTTTGTAATAAGCAAAAGAGCTGCTGATATGGTTTTCGGTTGCCCATCGCCCACCGGGACAGACGAATAGTTTGTCTCCGGCAAACCGTAGATGATAGACGTCGTTTCGTATGGGTCCATCTAGAATATAGTGATTCAACATAGACATGTAATCACCATTGGTCTCTACTATTCCGTATTTTTCTGCAGCTACCCAGTATAACCCTGTCTGTCTGTCAAAACAACAAGCGGCGCAGGGTGAAACACAATAAATATTTTGGATATTATCTTGTAGCCGTTCATAAACGAAGCCCAATCCGTCTATAAAGAAAATCTTGCCATTGTGGCTCATTAGTTTTTCAAACCCATACTCAGCTAATTGCATTTGCCAATCGCCCCCTTGCCGTTGATAGGTTTTGTTTTGTTCTAATACCCATAAGGTATCCTGACACGCTGCCATCCATTGGGGTTGCGTCAGCCCGGTAGGTTCGACTTCCCAATTCTTATAATTGATAAGTTGGTCATTCGTGTTTCCTTTGTACAGGTCAGCGCCGCTGATAGCAAAAAGGGTGTCCCCGACGACCGTCAACTCGGTAATAGGAATGGATGCTGCATCCGGACCGATATAATAAGTCTCCGTCACCTCTTTCTTCTTGAGGTTGAGAACGATAATCCCGAAATCTGTACCTAAGTAAGCCTTTTGTTTATGGACACAGAGGGATAAGATTTTCATGGGAGTGGAGGATTGATAGAGGTCAGCCATCTCTTCAATCTCGCCCCGGGAGGAGATGATATCAATCAAGTTGTTGGTATAGATAACCAATACGGCATCTTGTGGTTCGATATAAGCAATATGAGAGATCGCCCCTCCATGCATCCCTTCCTGTTTACCCCAGCGAGAAAGACTTCTATCCCGTTTATCCAAAGAAAACAGAGCCCCCTCTGCTAATTCAAAAACGTGATGTTTGGTGAGCACTATATCGGTGGGGTGAAAACAGGAGGTATAACTCTCCCATTGTAACATCGCCCCTCTATCCAAGGGTTGTGTGTCGTCCTCCGCCCAGAGGGGCAAGCAACAACAAAGGCCTAATATCCAAATCAGTTTCTTCATATCATGGGTTGTCTATCAAATGACGTAACGCTTCCATCGCCCGTGCCCGATGGCTGATGGTGTTTTTTACCGCTGCAGGTAATTGAGCAAAGGTTTGACTATACCCTTCGGGAATAAAAATAGGATCATATCCAAAGCCACCTTCCCCCTCTTCTTCTTTGGCTATCTGACCGGTCACAATACCCTCTACTTGCTGCTCTTTCCCATTCCGAATCAGTGTGATCACCGTCCGAAAACGGGCGCGCCAATCCTCCTGCCCCGCTAACTCGCGGAGTGCCTTCGCCCGATTGTTACTATCCACAGCCGGCTCCCCCGCCCAGCGGGCGGTACGAACCCCCGGCTGCCCGCCGAGAGCACGAATCTCTAAGCCGGTGTCGTCAGAGAAGATTCCGTCGATGGCGCCTGCCGCGGGGTGGGCGTCTAAAAACGTACGCACCGCTTGCGCCTTGATGCTTGAGTTGGCCTCTAAGGTCTCGCCGGTCTCATCTATTTCGTCGATGAAACCGATGTCTTTGAGACTCAGCACCTCATGACCCGTCA
>CALCGR010000035.1 GCA_937901025.1 uncultured Bacteroidales bacterium | reverse complement strand
TAAGTGGCGTTATCGCAGTTACTTGCGTATGCTCTCCACCGATTGGACCAAATAAACTCTAAATACTAATAAAGATGAAACGTTATTTTATTTTTGCCGCTTTAGTGGCGTTAGTCATGACGGGGTGCAATAACCCGGCCAAATCCGGTTTCCCAGAGTTGGATGCCTGGGCAAAAACTGCGTATGACAATAAGTTAAACATTATTGGTTACCCTTGTGACCAATATGTGGAACTGCAAGAGTTTTACGAGTGGTACACCGCAAATAAACTTCCGACCGTTAGTTTTAATAATGTGGGCGATCCTTTTGCAGGGGACGGCGTTATCCAAGTCAGTGCCCTCAAATATGAGCGCGAGGTGCTGAACTGGTTTGCTCCGTATTACGGCTACGAGCCCGGTCAGTTCTGGGGTATCGTATCCAATAGCGGCACGGATGGTAATAACCATGGTATTTACTTTGGTGTGAATTATTTGTGTAACAAAACGGGAAAGATGCCTATCTTCTATGTCTCCGACGAGGCGCACTACTCCAATATGCGTTTAGCCGATTTGCAGAACCTGGACATCTGTTTGATTCCGTCTGACACGATGGGAAGGATGATTCCCGAAGAGTTGGAGAAGCGGATTAATCCGAATCGTCCTTGCTTGATTGTGTACGCGATGGGTTCCACGATGAAGGGGGCTATTGATGACCAAGTGGCATTGAACGCCGTTTTGGCTAAGTTCCCGAAGATGGAAGTGTATCGTCACGTCGATGCCGCATTGTTCGGTGGTTACCTGCCCTTTACCGAGTATAGGGACTTGCTCAACCAAAAGATTATGGGTTATCAATCCATTGCTATCAGTGCCCATAAGTTCTTCGGCTCCGACGAACCCGCAGGGTTGTTCTTGACTTCGATGGATGTATATAACATGCAGAATCGTTACGATATTCCTTATTTGAACAGGAATATGAAGATGATTAACTGCTCGCGTCCAACGCAACCGACCTTAAAATTCTGGTGGTTGATACATAAAGTAGGTGAAGCCCGTTGGTCAGAACAAGCCAATGCCATGCTTGCTCACACGGAGTATTTCAACCAACGTTTGAACGAAATGGGTTATCCGCACTGGATCAACGTTTTGAGTAATACCATCGTTCTCAAACGTCCGTGTGATGCCATCATCCAGAAATATAACTTGGCATGCGGTTATGATGCTAAGATGGGTGGCGACATCGTGCATATTGTGGTTATGCAGCACGTAGATGAGGCGTTGATAGATCGCTTTATCGAAGATCTCAAAAAAGATCAACAAAAATGATTAACATTCAAGCGGAGGCTTTTAACTGCCTTCTTTGTGTCAGTGCCCCTTGTAATGCGGCTTGTCCTAAAGCCTTGCATCCGGCACGCGGAATACGAGCCATTCGTTTCGGGAATGAAACTGTAGCCTCGCAGTGGCTTACGGATGCCTGTGCTTCGTGCGATGCACCTTGTGAGGAAGCTTGTATCCATCCCGATCAGCCTATCCGTATCAAGGAAATGGCGGAGCAGGTGGTGCACAATGCACAAGGTACGAGGCTCGATGTAGACAATATCGATTTGTCCATTGATTTCTGCGGGGTGCATTGTGAAAACCCGTTCTTCCTGGCTTCGTCGGCGGTGGCTATCAACTATGAGATGGTAGCGCGCGCCTTGGAGATGGGGTGGGGTGGCGTGTATTTCAAGACTATCTCGGATATCAAGATTGAGGAAGTCAGTCCCCGCTTTGATGCTGTTAAGGACCTCAACCGCAGTTTTACGGGCTTCCGTAATATGGAGCAACTCAGTGAGCAGACGCCCGAGGAGAACTTCGCTATCATCCGTCGTTTGAAGCAAAACTTTCCTACGAAGATTATCGTTGCCTCGATTATGGGTCAAACCGATGAGTCATGGGAGAAACTGGCAAAACAAGCGCAGGATGCCGGGGCGGATATGTTGGAATTGAATTTCTCTTGTCCGCAGATGAAGACGCGCGGGTTAGGTTCGGATATAGGACAAAATCCCGAGTTAGTGGCATTTTACACTATGTTTGTGAAGCGTGCGGTAACGATTCCTGTTATTGCAAAGATGACCCCGAATATCACCTCGATGGTTCCTGTGGCGATGGCTGCTACCTTTGCCGGAGCAGATGCTATCTCGGCGATTAATACAATCAAGTCCGTTACGATGTCTCAATCCGGTATGGTAAACGGCAAACGTACCGTTAGCGGGTATTCGGGTAATGCGGTCAAACCGATAGCTCTCAAGCATATCCTTGATATGAGCAAGAACCCGATGCTGCAAATCTCAGGCAAACAACTGCAACTCAGTGGTATCGGTGGTATCGAGACTTGGCGCGATGCACTCGAGTTCATTCAACTCGGCTGCCAAAACGTGCAAGTCTGCACGGCTGTCATGCAGTATGGCTATCGTATTATTGAGGATCTGACCATAGGTCTGCAACACTATATGGCAGAGCATCGCATAGAACATCTGTCCGACTTGGTGGGTTCGGAACTCAAGACCTTTGTGCTTCCCGACAAGTTAGACCGTAAGACAATGGTCTATCCTAAGTTCATCCGCGAGAAATGCGTCGGTTGCGGTCGCTGTTACGGGGCTTGTCAAGATGCAGGTCACCAGGCTATCGAGTTTGATTGGACTACGCGCCAACCCAAGCTCAATGGACATAAGTGTGTAGGCTGTCACCTCTGCCGGTTTGTTTGCCAACAAGAGGCGATAGGCGCTACTAATCGTATTCCCAAACAAGAGAAATAAATGAAAGAACGTTGGTTCATATTATGGCTCAGTTTTATCGCGTTTAGTGTCGTATGGGCACAACCGAAGGTAACGCTCGAGCAACTGCAACAAGATTGGTCTCGTTACCAAGGACAACGAGTAACGATTACTACTCCGCTTGTATTATGCGGTAGGTATTACGACTCGCTCATTGTATCTTCCGAGCGTTTATATGTTCCGGAAGAGCGGGCGGTAGGTCTGGGTGATGGTGATTCGACCCAATATTGGTATTGGCGTCATTATAACGATTCGCTCCGTATCAAACTGCAAGGCAGACTGAGTTTTGATATCAATCTTGGGGCAACGGTTAAGAACCTGACCGCGCAAGTGATGGGGCCTCGTTGGTTGCAGACAGGAGCGCAAGTAAGATTCAAGAATTTCAAACCCGCTAAATGCGTTTCACCCGCGAAATCGGATCTCATCCTTTGTGCGGCGAATTTGCAGAACTATTTCGTGCATGTAGGTGGCTATGCGACCAAACGCAATACACCCGCGCAGCACCAATGGCAATGTGAGAAGACCGCTGCGGCTTTGACAAAAATCGGGGCGGATATCTATGCCCTTTGCGAGTTGGAGCAAGGTTCATCGGCTCCGGCCGAACTGGTTGCTCGTATGAACGAACTCTGTCGCAAGGATAGGTATGCTTTTGTGGTGACGGATACCATCGACCGCGATACGATTAGTGTAGGCTATATATATAATAAGGAGTGTGTGCAACCGACGGGGGATTTGGTTTTTGCTTATGATAACAAGAACGATATCTATGCTCATCGGTTCATGATACAGGCATTTGAGCATATCCCTACGGGACAAAGCTTTTATATCTCCCTCAACCATCCGCGCTCCAAACGGGGAATCCCGCAGGAGGCGAATGCTAAGCGGGTGGCTAATATTGCCCGCGTCTTAGCGGCAATTGATTCCCTACACCTCTCCTCCTCGACTCCTCTACTCCTTTTAGGCGACTATAACGCCTATGGACAAGAGCAGTCGTTGCAGATGCTGGTCAAGGCAGGTTATCGCGATATGGTGATGGCAATGGATAGCCTCAACTATTCGTACTCATACGATGGGGAGTGCGGGTATTTGGATAGAGCGTTTGCCAACGAACCGATGCAAGCATATATCACGTCGATTCATCCGATTCACTGGAATACCGATTACTATTATTCGGCAGCGTATTGGAGTAAGTATAATTATAAGAATAATATCGTACCCAAACAAAAACAACCGAATATTTGGTCCTGTGTTTCGCCGCAAGCGAAAAAGAACCTTCTTTTCCGCTACTCCGATCACGACCCGTTATTGATTACGATTCATTTCTGATGGCATATGTTGCAACCATAGGATTCTTCGATGGCGTTCATCTGGGACACCGATACCTGCTTACCGCTTTGCGGGAAGAGGCGAAGAAACGTGGACTCCGGTCGGCGATTATCACTTTTAGCGAGCATCCGCAAAAAGTGCTGCAAGGAGAAAGAAAACCGTTACTCACGACCTATGATGAACGTATGGCGATGCTCAAAACCATGGGGGTTGATGAGATATTCTGTTTTAACTTTGAACTCATTCATACCTTGTCTGCGGAGGCTTTTGAACAACTCCTCCATGATCAATGCGGGGTAGAGGTGTTGCTTATGGGGTATGATCATCGTTTTGGCTGTCCGCAATCTTCAATAGTCAATCTTCAATCTTCAATCGAACACCTTCGTCTTTCCGAGCGTCCGGGAAATCAGCATATCTCCTCTACAAAGATTCGTGAGGCTTTGTTGAAGGGAGAGATTGTTGAAGCCAACGAGATGTTAGGTTATGCTTATCCGCTGATAGGAACCGTGGTACACGGGAAAGCGATGGGTCGAACGATTGGTTTTCCGACGGCGAACATCGAAGTGGAAGCCGATAAACTCATTCCGGCTCACGGGGTGTATATCGCTCAATGGAAGGAACGTAAAGTATTGCTTAATATCAAGGATACGATTGAGATGTATGTCCCTCAATTCGACGGCGATTTATATGGTCAATCCGTAAAGGTTGAACTTGTATCCCGTATTCGGGGCGAACAACATTTTGACAATTTAGATCAACTGAAAATCCAAATAAAGAAAGATTTATTATCGTTATGAAAAAGAATAGTTTACTTATCCTCTTATGCCTCATCGCACAAGTGATTATGGCTGCTCCGCGTACAGCTCAAGAAGCGGCAGCAATTGCGGCTCAGTTTATGAATACCAATGCGGTCGGACCTCACAAAGCTCCGGCTACCGCGGCCACGATGCAACTCGTGCACCAAATGCCGAAGTTGGTAAGCGAGGAGCCCGCCTTCTATGTGTTCAACAAGACGGATAATGGCGGATTCGTCATCGTCAGTGCCGATGACCGAACGGAGGATATTATTGGCTACTCGGATGAGGGACGGATAGGGGAGACCATCAATCCTAACCTCGCGTTCTGGTTGCGTGGTGTTCAAAAAGCCATCTCGGCTATCAATGATAGTACGGTGATCCATAAAGCACCTATGGCTACGACCGCTATCGCTTCGCTGTTGGTTAATAAGGACGGCAAAGAGATTACGTGGGATCAAACAGCACCCTATTATAACCTCTGTCCTATCGATGGTGATGGCTATCGTTGCTTAACGGGTTGTGTAGCCACGGCTGCGGCACAAGTGATGTATAAGTGGTGCTATCCTCAAAAGGGTATCGGAACCCATTCCTATTTATGGGAAAACTCCAGAGGTACAAAGAAAACCTTGACAGTGGATTATGAAAAAACCACCTATGATTGGAACAATATGTTACCTGCGTATTATGGAAGATCTTCTACATCCGCACAAAAAAACGCGGTGGCAACGCTCATGTACCATGCCGGTGTAGCCTGTGACATGCAATATTCGTCGCAAGGTAGTGGCTCTTTAACGGATCTCATGGCGAATGGTTTGGTAGATCATTTTGGCTACACTGTGGATAAGTATATCACTACATATCCTGCGTATTATGGATCGGATTTTAAGCCCACAGAGTTTAAAGTTACGGTTGCTAAGTTCACGGAGTATTTCAATCAAGATTTAGAAGCAGGTCTTCCTATCATAATGGGTGGTACGGATGATGACGAACGCACCGGACACGAGTTCGTCTGCGATGGAAGAGATGCGCAAGGTAAGTTTCATATTAACTGGGGTTGGGAAGGCTCTGACAATGGCTATTTCTCTTTGAGCTCGTTGTCGGTAGATGGGTATAACTTCTCCTCTGATTTGGATGCCATCATCGGCTTGCGTCCGGCGAAGATTGATACGGTGCACGTCACCTCTATCGCTATCAAGCCCCAAACCGCTACGCTGAAAATCAACGAGCGGGTTACTATCGTTCCTTCGCTTCAACCTGAGAATGCAACAGTGAAGACGATCTTCTGGTCTTCCTCTGATCTAAATGTAGCACAAGTATCCGCTTCGGGTGTCGTGCGCGCTATCGGTCCCGGACAAGCTACCATCACCGCGACTACGAAGGATGGCGGTTTTACGGCTACTTGCGCCATCACTGTGACCGAAGAGTTTATTCCTTCGGATGTGTTTGAATTGGTGACCGACGCTGCCGAACTGAGGGAAGGGGATGATATCATCATTGAAGCTACATATAGTAGTGTGCACTATTGTGCTACCAACGATATGCATGCTACTAAAAACTCTAACTATACCGATGTCGAACAAGTTCAGATTGTTGATGAGGTTATCAGTTTGGCGGATGGCTCTAATGTGGCTATCTTCAAACTCGGAATAGAAGACGGTGCTTGGACGCTGACCAATGCGAAAGGTCAGAAAGTGGGAGCCATAGGTGCCAAAAAACTCAGTCTCGACGAGGGTACAGTCACTTGGACATTGGATGTGAAAGATACCTATGCTACTATCGCAAGTACGACAACCGAGTATGGACGTATCTTATATAACAATAACAATAATAATCCCCGTTTCTCCAACTATACCTCGGCTACTTCGGCAACGATGGTTCTGCCGCAAATCTATGTTCGTAAGAACTCTAAACCTGTGACAGTAGTGAAAGTGACGGGGGTCGAACTCGGCCAATCAACGGCGCAGATGCTCGTTGGACAGGAAATCTTCCTTTATTATGCTGTCAAACCGGCCAATGCTACGAACCAAGCGGTCATGTGGAGTTCTTCTAACGAAAAAGTGGTTAAGGTTGATCCTTCTCATACGTCGTTGGAGGATGATAAGACGTGTGCTATCACAGCCCTATCTGAAGGTGAGGCTACCATCACGGCCAAGACGCTCGATGGCGGGTTCACCGCTACCTGTGTAGTGACAGTGACCGAACACCCCGTGGTTCCTACGGACACTATCTTCGTTTTAGCGTCCCAAGCTAAAGAGATAGGAATGGCTTTGCCTACCGGTCACCAAACAACGGACTTCTATGGTGTTAAGGGGTATGTTACGGTTCAAAACACGGTGGAATATCAAGGGTTCTGGATGGATGACGCGCCCGTCATGTCAAAAGAGACTTTCCAAGGCTTCCAATGTCAGATGCCGGAAGACCATCTCTATCTCAAAGTGGGAGAGTATGTGTGCCTCTACGGGTATATTATGAACTATAACAACGAGAAAGCGCAGATAAAGAATGGTTTCGTCGAAGTCATTGATACCCCCTCCTCTCTGTCGCCCTACCCCTCTACTCCTCTACTCCCCACCACTAAAATAATAGAGAATGGTCACATCCTCTTCCTGCGTGGTTCAAGTAAGTTTAATGTCTTAGGGGTGGCGTTGTAATCACCGATACTTCGTCTGCTCTGAGTCACCAAGCAGGCTGACGTAACTCTCATAGCGAGAGTACGCAATCTCTTTCTCTACGGCGTCTACGACGGCGCACCCGGGGGTGCCGGGTAGGTGAAGACAATCGGAGAAACGACATTGCTGTCCGATACGGAAGATCTCCCTGAAATAATGGCTGACTTCCGTTTTTTTCATGTCGAAAGTGCCAAACCCTTTGATTCCCGGGGTGTCAATGACGCGGGCATTATCCAAGAAGTACATACAACTGAACGTAGTGGTGTGCATACCCGTGTCATGGACTTGGGATATATCCGCTACGCGGGTCACATCTCTCCCCATAAGCGCGTTGATAAGCGTGGATTTGCCTACACCGCTATTGCCGGAGAGCAAGGTTACCTTGTCTTTGAGAATCGGGAGTAGAGGAGTAGAGGAGTAGGGTGTCTTGGCACTAATGGCGAAGGTTTGGTAACCTAAACGCTCGTATAGGTTTCGAAGCTCGGTTAAGGTTTGTTGTTCTTCCTCACTGAGTAGATCGATCTTATTGAACACCAGTATCACCGGTACCCGATAGGCTTCGCAGGTAGCTAGGAAGCGGTCAATAAACGTGGTGGAAGTCTGCGGATGATGGAGAGTAACCAGCAGCAGTACTTGGTCCACATTCGAGGCCAAGATATGACTCTCCTTACTGAGATTGGTCGATTTACGGATGATGTAGTTCCGACGGTCATAGATGTCCGTAATCCATCGGGTGCCGTCCGGTTGCACCTCTACTTCCACGTAGTCGCCTACGGCTACGGGATTGGTAGAACGAATGCCTTTTGTACGAAAATTCCCTTTGAGGACAGCGGTAGAGCCGTCCTCAAGGGAATAAGCGGTACTGGTTGATTTGACGATGAGGGCCTTCATTAGACGGTCATGATCTCCTTCTCTTTCTTGGCGTAAACCTCGTCAATGAGTTTGATGAACTTATCGTGCATCTTCTGCATCGCGTCCTCTGCATCTTTCTCTGCATCCTCGGGCAGTCCCTCTTTGATTTGTTTCTTGAGGGTCTCGATAGCATCGCGGCGGGCATTGCGAATAGACATCTTAGCGTTCTCTGCTTCGCCCTTACATTGTTTGGCGAGTTCGCGACGGCGTTCCTCCGTAAGCGGAGGGATAATCAGACGAATGCATTCGCCGTTATTGTTCGGCGCCAAACCGATATTCGAATTGATGAGGGCGCGCTCAATGACGCCGAGCAGGTTCTTCTCCCACGGCTGGATTTGAATCGTACGCGCATCAGGGGTGGTGATGGTAGCGGCGTTCGCCAGCGGGGTCATCGAACCGTAATAATCGATTTTCACTGCATCAAGGATGCGCACAGACGCCTTACCCGCACGGATGTGTGCCAGGGCGTCGTCGAGGAACATCACTGCGGATTGCATTAATTCTTCTGCATCCGATTGGATTTTGTTTACTTCAATCATAGGTAAATAGAATTAGGGTTTAACTAACGTTCCGATTTTCTGCCCTTGGACGACCTTCATCAGGTTTCCCGGAGTGTCCATGTCAAAGACATAGATGGGCATTTTGTTTTCTTTGCAGAGCGTGATAGCCGTTAGGTCCATAATACGCAGGTTCTTTTGTAGGATCTCATCATAGGTGATGGTCTCGAACTTCGTAGCATGAGGATCTTTCTCGGGGTCCGCTGAATAAATACCGTCCACGCGGGTACCCTTGAACATGATGTCGGCTTCAATCTCAATGGCGCGCAAAGCGGAAGCGGTATCCGTGGTGAAATACGGGTTACCCGTACCGCCGGCGATGATGACCACTTCGCCCTTGTCAAAGAGACGCAGCACTTTCTGCTTGTCGTAGAGGGCTCCGATAGGGGCCATATTGATGGAGGTGAGCAGTCTTACTTTCTGACCTTTTTGTTGCAAGGCCGAACGCAGGGCCAGCGAGTTGATGACGGTGGCAAGCATCCCCATCTGGTCGCCACTCACGCGGTCAAAACCCTGTTGGGCTCCGCTCAGTCCGCGGAAGATGTTCCCGCCGCCGATGACGATACCGATTTGGATACCTTGCTGAGCGATCTCGTGAATCTGCTGAGCATAGCTCTCGAGGCGTTGAGCATCAATGCCGTAGCCTTGTTGTCCCATCAAACTCTCGCCCGATAATTTTAATAAGATACGTTTCATATGATTATTCTTTGTACCACGTGGAATACATGGCATAGTTATGCGCAATGCGCTTGTTGATCTCCTCTGTTTGGGCAGGGTCCGCTTTCTTAATGAACTTAGCGGGTACACCTCCCCACACTTCATAGGGTCCGATCTTCGTTCCTTTGAGTACCAATGCATTGGCGGCTACGATAGCTCCTTCGCCTACCTCCGCATCATCGAGTACGGTGCAACCCATGCCTAGCAACGCGTAGTTGTGGATATGTGCCCCGTGGATGGTCACGTTGTGGCCTACGGATACGTAGTCACCCATCGTGATGGTGGATTTCTGGTAGAGGGTATGTAGCACCGCCCCGTCTTGGATGTTGCAGTGCTTGCCGATGGTAATGGTGTTCACATCGCCCCTTAATACGGAGTTAAACCATAGCGAACAACCCTCGCCTACGGTCACGTCACCCACCACGGTCGCATTCTCCGCCATAAAAACGTCGGACGCGATGCGCGGGGTGAGGATTTCCCCATTACGGTTGATGGTTTTAATCAGAGCCATGATTAACGAGCATTGATGATAGCCACGAACTTCTCGGCTACGAGGCTGGCACCACCAATCAGACCACCGTCTACATCGGGTTTGGAGAAGAGTTCTTCGGCATTCTTTTCGTTGCACGAACCGCCATAAAGGATGGTGGTGTCTTCCGCTACTTGTTTGCCATAGGTAGCCTCTACGAGCGAGCGGATATAGGCGTGCATCTGTTGTGCTTGGTCAGGGGTAGCGGTCAGGCCCGTACCGATAGCCCAAACGGGTTCGTAAGCCAGCGTGATCTTACCAAAGTCCTCGGCACTGAGGTTGAAGACGGAGCCTTCGAGTTGCGCTTTCACCACCTCGTTTTGGTAGTTGGATTCGCGCTCCTCTTTGATCTCACCAATGCAGAAGATAGGCTTGAGGTTATTGGCCAAAGCCAGTTGCACTTTCTCTTTGAGAATCTCGGGAGTCTCGTGGTAGTATTGTCTACGCTCGCTATGACCTAAGATGCAGTAGGTAGCACCGGTGGACGCGACCATCTCGGCACTTACTTCGCCCGTGAACGCACCTTTCTCTTTGTCGGCGCAGTTCTCTGCGGCAACAGCGATGGGAGTACCTTTGAGCAGTTCAGCGGCTTTGGCCAGATGAATGAACGGGGTTGCAATCACCACCGCACATTTAGGAGCCTTGACAGCGGCTTTAAGTTCGTTTACTAAGTCTAATCCTTCTTGCAGGTTCTTGTTCATTTTCCAGTTACCTGCGACCATTTTTGTTCTCATAATCTTAAAAATTTTTATTGTTTAAATTATATTTATCTATTACGATTCCGTTTTGAATCACGATTACGCCGGGGTTCGCGCGCACGATGGTTTTGAGCATAATCGGGTCGGCGGTGCAGAACACGCTATCCCAATGGTTAAACGGCGTCAAGCGGTTGGACGCACATCCGTTCTTAGTGTTGAACCGCTCCTCTATCTTATAGCAAAACTCCTCTATCAACGCGTCCGTAGCTCCGGTTAGGATGTAGAACGGCTCTTGTTTTTGGATACATTGGTGATAGAGTTGCGTCACTTTCTCCATTTGCTTGAGGTCCGCCTTGTCGAGGTCGTACATGATGACGAGCGTCACTGGCTGTTCCGATTCTAAGATGTCGTAGGTCACATCCTCATACTCCATATTCATCAGCTCAAAGTCATGCACGGGGGGTAGGTAACCTTGTTTGACGAGTTTAGATTTCTGCCTTACGAACGTCCAAGCGGAGTCCTTGGGGTAGTCCTCCAACGTGAATTCTTTCTCTTTTCCGTTAGCGTCGGCATAGATAAGACTAATCTGATACTCGTCCACCGGTGCTCCTTCGGGTACTTCCATAAGTTCGGGGAGGTTATTGCCGATCTTATACGGACGGAAATCGATGATGGGCAGGTGGTGTAAGGTATATACCATAAATAGCACTACGATTACGATCGTGGCGCCTACGATACTCCAACTCGTTGCTTCGTTCCAGGTCTTGGGTAACGTGTCGCGCCAAAGTACCAGTATGGTAGCTAAAGCCAACAGTACGATATTCTTAAAGAACGTCTGCCAGTTGGTTAGGATAATCGCGTCCCCAAAGCAGCCGCAGTCGCTTACGGGATTGGCAATGGCAATCCATAGTGTCAGGGCCGTCATAATAATGAGTAAACCCAAGCATACCCATGAACTAATCTTCGTCTTCACGTTCAGAACGAGCATGATACCGAGGGTAAACTCCAGGGTGATGAGCGCAAAAGCGGCTACAATCGCCAGCGGAGTCAGTAGCTCCATCACGGGCCCCATCGCTTCCAGGTAGTCCCCGATCTTATAGGTCGTACCCAATGGATCGACGGCTTTGACAAACCCCGAGAGGATGAAGACCAATCCCAGTAGGAAACGGGCGATAGTAGCAACAAATTGTTTAAGCGACTGTTTCATTTTTCTCTGCTAGTTGGATGAGGTAGAAGATGGCGTAGTTGAGCATATCGAACAGGTTGCCGTCAGCACCTTCGGAAATCAGCGTCTTGTTGTCGTGCGAGGCAATGGACTTGTTGCGATTGATCTTCGTTAAGATGATATCTGTCAGCGAGGACGGAAACATCTCCCGCCAAGCCTCCCCGTAATCGTGGTTCTTGCGCTGCATGAGGGCTTTGGCTTCGGCGATGTACGCGTCATAGAGTTCCGTGGCTCTCTCCGCTGTCATATCCACGCCGTCGGAATAGCCTTCGCGTAGTTGGATGAGTCCGATAACGGAGTAATTGACAATCGCCATAAGTTCGCCTTCGATACTCTCGCCTACGAGGTTGACACCCGTGGTCTCAATCTCTCGAATGCGTTTGGCTTTAATAAACAGTTGGTCATTGACCGTCTGCGGGCGCATGA